>DASXXY010000386.1:0-36172 GCA_036502805.1 Gaiellales bacterium
GAGAGCGTCGAGAGGCCCACGGGCCCGCCCTCGAACGTCTCCGCGATCATGCGCAGCAGCTCGCGGTCGAGGCGGTCGAGGCCCTCCGCGTCGACGCCCAGCAGGTCGAGCGCGGCGACCGCCGTCGCGTGGTCGATCGCGCCGTCGCCCCGCACCTGGGCGAAGTCGCGCACGCGCCGCAGCAGCCGATTCGCGAGGCGCGGCGTGCCGCGCGCCCGCTGCGCGAGCTCGGCCGCGGCGTCGTCGTCCATGCGGATGCCGAGGATGCCGGCCGAGCGCTGCGCGATGCGCACGAGCTCCGCCGGCGAGTAGTGGTCGAGCCGGAAGACGAGGCCGAAGCGGTCGCGCAGCGGCTTCGTGAGCAGGCTCGCGCGCGTCGTGGCGCCGATCAGCGTGAACGGCGAGAGGTCGAGGCGCAGGCTGCGGGCGCCCGGGCCCTGGCCCATGATGATGTCGACGACGCCGTCCTCCATCGCCGGGTAGAGCGTCTCCTCGACGGCGCGGTTGAGGCGGTGCACCTCGTCGATGAAGACGACGTCGCGCTCGCCCAGGTCGGCCAGGATCGCGACCAGGTCGCCCTTGCGGTCGAGGCCCGGGCCCGAGACGGTGATCAGGCGCGTCTCCATCTCGGCCGCGACGATGTGCGCGAGCGTCGACTTGCCGAGCCCGGGCGGGCCGGCGAGCAGCACGTGGTCGATCGGCTCGCCGCGCTCCTTGGCGGCCGAGAGCGCGATCGCGAGCTGCTCGCGCACGACCTCCTGCCCGACGAACTCGTCCAGCTGGCGCGGCCGCAGCGAGCGGTCGGTCTCGTCCTCGTCGCTGCGCGCGGCCTCCGCCCCGACGAGGCGCTCGTCGTCCTCGTCGGCGCTCATGCCGGGCCTCCGCGCCGCAGCGCCGCGAGGGCCTCCTTGAGGCGCTGCTCCGTGCCGCCGCTCGTGCCCGCGAGCGCCGTCTCGGCCTCGGCAACGGCGAAGCCGAGCGCGACGAGCGCGTCGCGCGCCGCGAGGTGCGGATCGTCGGCCACGGCGGCGGCGCCCGCGCCGCCGGTCGTCGCCGTCTCGAGCGCGACGGCGCCGAGCTTGTCGCGCAGCTCGACGACGATGCGCTCGGCCGTGCGCTTGCCGATGCCGGAGACGGACGCGAGCAGCGCGAGGTCGCCGGACGCGATCGCGCGCTGCAGCGTGTCCGTCGGGTAGCCCGAGAGCAGCGCGAGCGCCTTCGACGGCCCGAGCCCGGAGACGCCGAGCAGCGCGACGAACAGCCAGCGCTCGCGCCCGCTCGCGAAGCCGTAGAGCGTGAGCGCATCCTCGCGCACGACGAGGTGCGTCTGCAGCCGCACGGCCGCGGGCGTCTCCTGCGCGCTGCGCGCGGCCGCCGCGGAGGCGTGGATGCGCAGCCCGACGCCCCCCACCTCGACCACGAGGCCGTCGGCGTCGGCCTCGAGCAGGCGCCCGGCGACGCTCGCGATCACCTCGCCGCCCTGGCGCGCGCCATGCGCTCGCCGGCGCGCGCGCTCCAGGCATGGCAGAGCGCGAGCGCAAGCGCGTCGGCGGCGTGATCGCTCTCGGGCGC
The DNA here is from genome assembly GCA_036502805.1 of Gaiellales bacterium. Lineage (GTDB taxonomy): Bacteria > Actinomycetota > Thermoleophilia > Gaiellales > JALYLC01 > JALYLC01. Next base: position 1,573 of record DASXXY010000386.1, read on the forward strand.
GGAGGGCAGGGACAGCAGCTGCCGCACCATGCGCATGACCTGATCCTTGCCGGCGCCGCCGAAGCCGCAGACGGTCGTCTTGACGACCGACGGCGCGTACTCCGTGCAGACGATGCCGTGCGCGCCGCAGACCGCCAGCGCGGCGCCGCGGGCCTGACAGACCGACATGATCGTGCGCGGGTTGACGCCGATGAAGAGGCTCTCGAGCGCGACCGCGACGGGCGCGTGCTCGGCGATCAGGTCCTGGATCGCGCCCTGGATCGCGGCCAGCCGCCGCTCGGGCGTCTCGCGCGGCCCGGTGCGCACGGTGCCCTGCGCGAGCACGCGCGAAGCGCGGCCGTCGAAGGCGATCACGCCATAGCCCGTGTTCGCGGTGCCGGGGTCGATGCCGAGGACGATCACGCCTGCAGGGTAGGCGCGGATGCGGACGCCGACGGCGGTCGAGCGCTCGCAGAATGGCCGTCCGCGTCCGCCCCCGGCGCCGCCGGGCAGGCGCGCGCAGTCCGCGCGCGCGGCCAGGGAAGCGCGGAGGAAGCCGGTGCTAGGATCGGCCACCGTGCCCCAGCGCCCCGTCCGGACCGTCGCCGCGGTCTCCCGCCATCCGCGCCGCTTCCCAGACCCGATCAGTGCCGTCGGTGAGCTCATCCGCGTCCTCGGCGACGTGGATCCGTTCCTGACGATCGATCGCGAGGGACGCTGGATCGACGCCTGCACCGATGTCGCCGACGATTTCGCGCCGAGCGGCTGGCTCGAGCGCCGCGTGCTCGCCGCCGGCGACTGGCGCGTCGGCAAGGCCGACGGCATGCGCGCCGAGCAGCTCGTGGAGCGCGAGGACGGCCGCCCCGCGTGGCTCGTCAGCATCGACGAGCTCCCGATCGGCGAGAACGAGGCCGAGCCGGGCGGCGAGAGCTTCGGGCTGACGACCCTGATCGGGCGCAGCGCCGGCCTGCGGCGCATCGGCGTCAACCTCGACGTCATCCACCCCGGCCAGCGCTCGGCCCAGTTCCACTGGCACCGCAGCGAGGAGGAGGGCTTCCTCGTGCTCGCCGGAACCGGCTGGCTGTACGCCGGCGACGAGCGCTTCCGCGTCGGCCCCGGCGACTTCTTCGCCAAGGGCGAGGGCCCCAAGCTCGCCCATCAGTTCGTCAACGACGGCGAGTCCGAGCTGCGCATCCTCTCGATCGGCGAGCACCGCGACGACGACGCCGTCGAGCACCCGGCGCCGCCCTGGGAGCCGGGCGGCCGCACGGCCGGCGAGTAGCGCCCCGATGGCGAAGCCGCCGACGTCGTCGCGCAAGCAGGCGAAGGGCGAGCAGCGGGCGCTCGCCACCGCTCCCAGGCCGCCGAAGCCCACGCGCGCCGCGTGCGGCGCGGCCGAGCGGATCCGCGCGCGCGGCGGCGTCGTCGCCGCCGAGTTCGGCCGGCTCGCGATCGCCGAGCGGGCGGCGCAGCTGACGGGCTTCCGCGAGCGGATCCAGGCCATCTGCGCCGACGAGCAGGCGCCGCTCGAGCCCGCCGACCGCGGCCACGACGTGGTGCTCTCGGCCGGCCGGCAGATGGAGCGGACGCTCGGACGCCTGGCGGCCGAGGTCGAGCGCGCGCCGCACGGCGGCAAGCGGCCGGCCCCGCCGGCCGCCCGGGGTCGCTCGAGCGCGCGCCCGAAGGCGTCTCTGCTCGCCGCTCAGCCACCGGAGAGCAGAGGAGCACGCATGGATCTCGGCAAACTCGTCGATGAGGCCAAGGAACTGGTCGAGGAGCGCGGCGGCGTGGACAGCCTGAAGGCGGACGCCGAGGAGCTGAAGGACATCGCGACGGGCGACGGCAGCGTCGTCGACAAGGCGAAGGCCGCGGCCGAGGCCGTCAAGGACGCCGGCCAGGCCGGCCCGGGCAACTAGCCGCCGCGCGGGAGGAGCGCAGAAGGCGCGTCGCCGAGCGCTGCGGGCGAGCCGCCCTGCGCGGTTGGCGCGAGCCGTGAGGTGCCGGCGCGCGTGGCCTCAGCGCTGGACGGATCGGGGTCTGGCCCGTATGTGCGAGGCCAGGCCCCGGGTTGCGCGAGCTCGCGTCGGACGCCGCTCAGGCGTCCGCGAGCACCGCGTCCGGGATGTCGAAGTTGAAGTAGACGTCCTGGACGTCGTCGCTCTCCTCGAGCAGGTCGACCATCTTCAGCAGGGTGCGCGCCTGGTCGGCGTCGACCTCGACCTGCGTCGTCGGCAGCAGCGAGAGGCTCGCGTTCTCGACCGCGATGCCGGCCTCCTCGAGCGCCGCGCGCACCGTCGCGAGGTCGTGCGGCTCGCTCGTGACGACCCAGGTGTCGCCGTCCAGGCGCACGTCCTCGGCGCCGCCCTCGGCGGCCGCGAGCGTGATCGTGTCCTCGTCGGCCGCCTCGGCGGGCGTCGTGATCACGCCCTTGCGCTCGAACATCCATGCGACCGAGCCCGGCGTGCCGAGCGAGCCGCCGAACTTGCTGAAGGCGAAGCGGACGTCGGCGGCCGTGCGGTTGCGGTTGTCGGTCAGGGCCTCGACGATCAGGGCCGCGCCGCTCGCGCCGTAGCCCTCGTAGGTGACGGCGTCGTAGGCCTCGCTGTTGGCATCGGCGCCGGCGCCGCGGGCGATCGCCCGCTCGATGTTGTCCTTCGGCATCGAGACCGCGCGCGCCCGCTCGACGGCGTTCGCGAGCGAGATGTTGGAGTCGGGGTCGGGCCCGCCCTCCTTGGCGGCCACGATGATTGCGCGCGAGAGCTTCGAGAAGAGCTTGCCGCGCTTGGCGTCGGCAGCGCCCTTCTTGTGCTTGATCGAGGACCATTTGGAGTGGCCGGACACGGTTTTCCTGTCTCCTTCGACCCGCTACGCGGGCGTTTGTGCCGTCGCCGAGTGCACGCGCGCGAGAAAGCGCTCGTGCACGCGCGTCTCGCCGGCGAGCTCGGGATGGAAGGACGTTGCGATCGCGCGGCCCTGCTCGACGGCGACGGGCTCGCCCGCGAGCGTCGCGAAGACATGCGCGGCCGGGCCTGCGGACTCGATGCGCGGCGCGCGGATGAAGACGCCGCGGAGCGGCTCGGAGGCGCCTTCGAGGTCGACGTCGGCCTCGAAGGAGTGCAGCTGGCGGCCATAGCCGTTGCGCTGCACGGCGATGTCGATCAGCCCGAGCAGCAGCTGGCCGGGGAGGCCGTCACCAGCCTCGCGGGCGAGCAGGATCATGCCCGCGCACGTGCCGAGCAGCGGGCCCTGGTAGCCCTGCAGGGCCGTATCGAGACCCGAGGACACGAGCAGCTTGCCGATCGTCGTCGACTCGCCGCCCGGCAGCACGAGCCCGGCGCAGCGCTCGAGCTCCTCGGGCGTGCGCACCTCGACCGCGGCCGCGCCGAGGGCACGCAGCAGCGAGACGTGCTCGCGGAACGCGCCCTGCAGCGCGAGCACGCCGATGGGCGGCGTGCTCACCAGCCGCGCTTGGCCAGCCGGTCGTCGTCCTCGAGCTTGTCGAGCCCGATGCCGACCATCGGCGCGCCGAGCCCCTCGGAGACCTTGGCGAGCAGCTTGGCGTCGCGGAAGTGCGTGACGGCCTCGACGATCGCCCGCGCGCGGGGCGCCGGATCGTCGCTCTTGAAGATGCCGGAGCCCACGAAGCAGCCGTCGGCGCCGAGCTGCATCATCATCGCCGCGTCCGCGGGCGTCGCGATGCCCCCGGCCGTGAACATGACGACGGGCAGGCGGCCGAGCTCGGCCGTGGCCTTGACGAGCTCGTAGGGCGCGCGCAGGTCCTTCGCGCGGGCGTGCAGCTCCTCGGGGGCGAGCGCGGCGAGCTCGGCGATGCCGCGGCGGATCGAGCGCATGTGGCGCACGGCCTCGACGACGTCGCCCGTGCCGGCCTCGCCCTTGGAGCGGATCATCGCCGCGCCCTCGGAGATGCGCCGCAGCGCCTCGCCGAGATCGGTCGCGCCGCAGACGAACGGGACGGTGAACTCCCACTTGTCGATGTGGTTGGCCTCGTCGGCCGGCGTCAGCACCTCGGACTCGTCGATGTAGTCGACCTCGAGCGCCTCGAGGATCTGCGCCTCGACGAAGTGGCCGATGCGCGCCTTGGCCATCACGGGCACCGTGACCTCGGCCTGGATCTCGCGGATCTTGCCGGGATCCGACATGCGCGCGACGCCGCCGTCACGGCGGATGTCGGCAGGCACGCGCTCGAGCGCCATGACGGCGCACGCGCCGGCGTCCTCGGCGATCCGCGCCTGCTCCGCATTCGTGACGTCCATGATGACGCCGCCCTTGAGCATCTCTGCGAGACCGCTCTTGACGCGCATGGTGCCTTGCTCGGCCATGATCACTCCGCTCTCTCGACTCGTGCGGAACGTGTCCGCAGACGGGATTCTACGTGCTCGTGGTCTGCGTCTGATCCGACGCGGGCGACGAGCCGGAGGACGGCGGCGTGGCGCTGGCCGGCGTGGCGGTCGGGGGCGGCTTGGCCACCGGCAGGATCTGCACCGCGATCGTGTGGCGCGCCGGCGGTGCGGGGATCGGCTGCGGGTCGCTCGCCGCGGCCCTCGCGGACCGCTTCGCGGCGGCCTTCAATGCCGTCGGCGTCGCGCTGCTGCGCCTCGTCGAGGAGGCGGCCGTGCGGCGACGCGTGCTCGCGACGTGCACCGGGGCCCGCTTGGGCGCCCGCCTGACCGGGATCGAGCGATGCGGGTAGACGCGGGTGCCCGAGCGGGCGTGGCGCAGCTTGTGCGGCGCGACGAGCGGGACGCGACCGCCGGCCGCGACGCGTACGAGCAGCGGCGCGCCGACCTCGGGGAGGCTCACCGGTGGCAGGGTGCCGGCGCCCGGCGCCGTCGCGGCCGGCGTGCTGCGGCCACCCTGCGCCGAGGGCGTCGAGCCACCGCCGTCGCGGGCCACGAGCGTGACGACGATCCCGATCACCACGAGCGCCGCCATCGCGATCGCGGCGGCGGTCTGGCGACCGCCGCGGGCGGCGGTCTCCGGCTCCGCGGGAACGAGCGGCGGCAGCGCCTCGGCGGGGGCCGGGAGCGGCTCCGCTGCGGGATCCTCGACGATCGGGGCGACCGCGAGCGCCGCTGCGGCGAGCGGCGCGAGGACGGGTGCGGGTGCAGCCGCCGCGGCAGCTGCAGCCACGGGCGCAGGTGCGGGCGGGGCCGCCGCAGCAGCGGCAGGCGGGGATGCGGCTGCGCGCTCCGGCAGGCCGACGGCGCCGAGCGCGGCCGCCATGCGCGAGCTGAGCTCGCCCGGCGGCACCGGAACGGGCACCGCGCGGTAGCGCTGCGTGGCCTCGCGCAGCGCGAAGAGCGCGGCACGGCAGCCCGGGCACTCCTCGAGATGCGCCTCGAGCGGCGCTCGCCGCAGCGCGTACAGCGTGCCGTCCGCGTAGGCCGAGAGATCGGCGAGCTGGCCGGCGCAGGCCGCCGTCTCGTCCGGCAGCATGAGCTCCTCGCGCAGGCGCAGCCGGGCGCGCGCCACGAGCGCGGGCACGGACGGGCCCTCGGTGCCGAGCGCGAGCGCGATCTCGTCGTCCGGGCGGCCCTCGAGGTCGCGCAGGGCGAGCGTCAGGCGCTGCCGTGGCGCGAGCCGCGCGTTCGCAGCGACGACCTCGCGCGCGTGCTCGCCGCCCGCCCGCATCCAGGTCGCGCCGACCGCGTGGCCGTTCCCGTGCCCATTGCCATCGGCATGCCCGTTGCCGTTGGCATGCCGGTTCCCGTTGGCGTGACCATTCCCGTTGGCATGACCGTTGGCGTGGCCCTTGCGCTCGTAGCTCAGGCTGCGGGCGGTGCCGAACAGGTGCGCGCCGACGTCGACCGAGTCGAGGCCGCCCTCGGGCAGCGTCGCGAGCGCCCGGGAGAACGTGGCCTCGACGAGCGCGGCGGCCTGCTCGCTGCTGCCCGTGAGGCGGTACGCGACCCGGAAGAGGCCGCCCTCGTACGAAGCGTAGAGAAGCTCGAACGCCCTGCGGTCGCCTCGCTGCACGCGGCGAGCCAGTACCCGGCTCTCCCGCAGCTCGCTCCGGCGCGACTTGTGCTTGGCGATCGCCATCGCCTTGAGAACCCTAGTCGACTGGCGCGCACGGGGCGCGGTCGAGATGGGCGCAGTCTGCGACAGGTTTCGCGCAGCTCTAGGCTACGGCGATGCGCCCTCTCCCCCTCTCCGCCGACACCGTCATCGTCGGCGGCGGCACGACGGGCGCCGCACTCGCGGGGCTGCTCGCCGAGCGCAGCGACGAGCGCATCGTCGTGCTCGAGGCCGGGCCCGACTTCGGCGCGCTGGCCGCGGGCGGCTGGCCCGCCGACGTGCTCGACGCAACCTGGCTCTGCACGTCGCATCAGCTCGGCTACGCGAGCGACGACGGCTACCGGGGGCGCCGGATCGAGTTCCCGCGCGCCGGCATGATCGGCGGCTGCTCGAGCCACAACGGCTGCGCGGCGATCTGGGGCAGCGCGCTGGACTACGACGCGCTCGCGGCGGCAGGCTGCGACGGCTGGTCGCGGGCCGAGGTCGAGCCGCTCCTGCGCGCGGCGAGCGAGCGCATGCGCGTGCGCATCCCGGAGGAGGGCGAGCTCGCGCCGTTCCATCGCGCAGCGCTCGCCTCGCTCGTGGCGCTCGGCGTCCCGCGCGTGCACGACCTCAACGACCTGGACGCCGACACCGGCGTCGCGCCGTCGCCGTCGAACATCGCCGGCGGCGTGCGCTGGAACAGCGCGCTCGCCTACCTCGACCCCGCGCGCGACCGCGCGTCGCTGCAGATCTGCGGCGACGCGCCGGCGGAGCGAGTGCTCGTCGAGGGCGGCCGCGCGCGCGGCGTCGTCGTCCGCCGTGGCGGCGAGCGGCCCGAGATCGCGGCCGGCCGCGTGATCGTGTGCGCCGGCGCCTACGACTCCCCCGCGCTGCTGCTGCGCTCCGGCATCGGCCCCGCCGCCGATCTCCGCGCGCTCGGCATCCCCGTCGTCGCGGATCTGCCCGGCGTCGGCGCGAACCTGCACGACCATCCGGCCTCCGAGCTCGCGTACGGCGGTACGGACGAGCTGCGCGGGGCCTGCCGCGCACATGCCGCAAGCGGCGCCTTCGCGCCGATCGAGGGCGTGATCGCGAAGCTGCGCTCCGGTCGGTGCGCGCCCGAGGGCTTCGACCTGCACGTCTACCCGGTCGGCGGCGTCGTGGACGACGGCGTCGAGTTCTGGCTGCCCGTGGCCTGCATGACGCCGCGCTCGCGCGGCAGCGTGCGCATCACGAGCGCGCACGGCGACGCCCCGCCGCTGCTCGATCACGCCTACCTCGGCGACCCCGAGGGCTACGATCGCGCCGTGCTCGAGAGCGGCGTCGAGCTCGCGCGCGAGCTGGCGCGCAGCGGGCCCTTCGGCGAGCTGCTGGGCGAGGAGCTCGCACCGACGGCCGGCCTCTCGGCCGGCGCTGCGATCGACGCGACGGTCGCCCACTACTACCACCCCGCGGGCACGTGCGCGATGGGCGCGGTCGTCGACTCGCGGCTGCGCGTGCACGGCGTGGACGGCCTGCACGTGGCCGACTGCTCCGTCTTCCCGACCGTGCCGCGCGCCAACACGTGCATTCCCGCGGTGCTCGTGGCGCACCGGCTCGCGGACTGGCTCGCCCCGGTCTGAGTCCCCCCCGGAGGAATCGAACCTCCATCACTCGGGTTATGAGCCCGGTGCTCTACCGTTGAGCTAGAGGGGGTGGCAGTGCCCCGTCTGCGGCGGCACCGTGAGCGCCGGGTTGCGGTCGAAGAAGCCGACCGGGCGCAGCTGGAAGCCGCACGTCGCCACCGGCATCACCGGCCAGTCCTCGAGCCGCGGGACGTGGTGGGCGCCGAACACGTACCAGAGCACGACGTCGGCGTCCGCGAGCGAGCGGTCGGCGGCCGTCCAGCGCGGCAGCCCGTCGCCGCCGGCGTGCTGGTTCGGGTACTCGCCGGCCGGATAGCGCTCGTCGGCGCGGTAGGGCGTCGCCCACAGGTGGCGCGTCATGAAGCGCGCGCGGCGCGCGAACTCGGAGTCCTCGTCCGCCATCAGCGCGACGTTGTCGCCCGGCACGAGCTCGTAGGCGACCGGCGCGCCCATGCGGTTGCGGCGCGCGGGGTTCGCGACGCGCCAGCGCCTGGCGGAGAGCGGATCGATCATCCGCTGGGCCGCGAGCTCGCTCGCGAGCGGCGTCTCGTGCACGCTGAAGGCCTGGCCGTGCGGGTTCGCGGGCCCGGGCGGGTCGGCGCGCGAGGCGACCTCGCTGAGGACGTTGCACTCGCCGTCGACGTCGAGGTCGAGCCGTGCGCAGAAGAAGTGCTGGTGGTAGCCGGCGCTGACGCCGGGCGCGACGAGCGTCGCGGAGCCCGTCGGCTCGCCCTCCGCGACGCCCGCGGTGTGCAGCACGCCCGTCAGCTTGGCCTCGAACGCGATCCCGCCGTCGAGCGTGAGGTACCAGTAGAGCCCGTACTCGTAGTTCCCGACGGTCACGATGGTCGAGATCACGAGCCGGCGGGCGCGGCGCACGTCGGTCGCGCCGCTGCGCCAGTCGTGGTGCTTCCAGAGGATGCCGGCATCCTCCTCGTGCAGGCAGATGGCGTTGCGGATGACGACCACCTGCCCGTGGCTGTCGTGCACGACGCCGTCCAGGTAGGTGATCTCGCCGAGGCAGTCGCAGCCCAGGGCGAGCGAGTTGGCGTAGGAGCCGAGGCCGTACTCGCCGATGTCGAACGCGTTCTTGAAGACGACCGTCGGGTTCGTGTCGGCGTACGGGATCGCGAGCTCGGCGATCGAGAGCCGGTGCGCGATCGGCCGCGCGCCGGAGCCGTCGCCCGCGTCGAAGGCGAGCTCGTGCAGGGTGAGCGACTCGCGCATGTTGAAGCCGATCCGCAGCCGCCACGGGCCCCAGCTGAGCGCGTGCCCGTCGAGCGCGAGGCTCGAGCCCTCGGGCTGCGTCACCGCGATCGGCCTGAGGTCGGTGCGGTACGGCTCGCCGCCGCCGTCGCGGTAGTCGCCGTGCTCCTGCGGCAGCGGCAGGACGCCGTGGTCGTCGATGCGGACGACCCGCATCGCCACGAGGTCGACGATGGCGAGCAGGCCGCCGATCGGGCGCGCGTAGCCGTTGTCGCCCGTGACGTCGGAGCGCAGCCAGGCGAGGGCCCGCCCGACTCGGCGGCCGCCGTCCTCGAAGAGGCCGACCGACCAGGTGTCCACCATCACGAGCTCGAGGTCGTCGACGCCGCGCAGCGCGAGCGCGCTGCGGAAGCCCGCGTCGGCCTTGACGGCGCGCTCCGCCTCCGCGTACTCGTCGCCCGTCACCGCCGAATGCACGCCGGGGATCGCGTCGAAGGACACGAGCTCGCCACGCTCGAGCGCGACCACGGCCTCGTGGGTGACGCCGTCCGCGAGCACGACGAGCGCGGCCTCGCGAGGCGGGCGCGCGCCGCCCGCGCGCCAGGCCGCGAGCAGGGCCTTGTCCGGCTCGCGGGCGTCGATGCTGACGAAGCGCACGGCGGCGCCGAGCGCCCGCGCGGCGCGCACGCACGCCACGGCGCGCTCGATCTCGCCCGCGCCGAGCGGGTCGAGCGGGTGCGCGGCGGCCGTCACAGGTTCGGATAGTAGGGAGCGAGCGCCTGCACGAGCACCCGTCGCAGCTGCTCGCGCCCCTGCGCCAGCGAGCCGATCTCCACGTACTCCTCGGGCGTGTGCATCTCGCCGCCGAGCGCGCAGCCGATGCAGACCGCCGGGATGCCGGCGGCGAGCGCGGCGTTCGCGTCGGTCGAGGCCGCGACGAGCTCGTCCGGCAGGCCGAGCTCGGCACGCACGCCGCGGACCGTCGCGAGCAGCGGCTGGCGGCGGTCGAGGCGGCCCGCGGGCCGGCTGCCGAGCTGCTCGATGGCGAGCTCCAGCGGCGGCTCCACCGCGAGCAGGCCGAGCGTGCGCGCGAAGCGCGCGAGCACGGCCTCCTCGAGCGCGCGCTGCTCGATCACGAGCTCGGCGTGCGACGCGATCGCGTTCACGGCCGATCCGCCCTCGATGCGGCCGATGTTCGTGCTCGCGTCGCGCTGCGCGGGCTTGCTGAGCGCCCGCGCGATGCGGCAGAGCTCGTCGATCGCGCTCGGGCGGCCGCGATTGGCCCACGAGTGGCCGCCGGGGCCGCGCACCGTGATGCGCACGCGCAGGCTGCCGACGGCGTCCACGGCGACGTGCGCGAGCCCGTGGCCCTCGAGCGCGAGCGCCGCCCCGGGCTGCAGCGCGGCGCAGGCGGCACGCGCGCCGCTGAGGTTGCCGAGCCCCTCCTCGCCGACCGTGAACGCGACGGCGAGCCCGGAGAGGTCGTGCTCGTGCGCGAGCTGCTCGACCACCTGCACGGCGCACACGACGGCCGCCGCGTTGTCGCCGACGCCAGGGCCGATCAGCCGCTCGCCGACGATCTGCGGCTCGTGCGGCAGGTCGCGCGCGAACACCGTGTCCACGTGTGCGAGCACGAGCAGGTGCGGCGGATGCTCGCCGAAGCGCCAGATCAGGTTGCCGGCGTCATCGACCTCGCGCTCGCCGGGCGCGGACGCGAGGCGCCGCTGCAGCCAGGCGATGCGGTCGCCCTCGTCGAACGTCGGCGCCGGGACGCGCGCGAGCGCGAGCAGGTCGTCGAGGGCAGCGTCCGCGGCATCCACGCCGCGCGACGCTATCAGGCGGCGATGCGCCTCTGGTCGAGACCGTGTCGCGAGCGGAACAGCGACGCGGCGTCGATCGCCGCGTCCACGCTGAAGCCGAGGCTGCGCGCCTGCGCGATCAGCATCACGTGCTCGACGGCGTCGACGTCGTAGAGGCGCTGCTTCGCGCCCAGCGTCTCGATCGCGGCCCGCTCCGTCCAGAGGTCGAGCTGCATCTTCGTGATGCCGGCGATCGTGCACACCTGGCCGACCGTGAAGAGCACGTCTCCGATACGCGTCGCGATGTCGACGGGGCGCAGGAGATCGGACTTGTCGGCCATGTCCTCCCCATCGGCCGCTCCCGGCGCAGACTTGAGCGGAGGGCCCGACGGGGCCCGGCCGGCCCGGCTCGGACGGCGCGTGCGCCCGTCCTCGCCGAGCTCCGGGACCGCTCGCGCTCAGACCAGCTGGTCGATGCTGCAGCTCTGCGGATCGCGGTCGTCGCGCCAGCGCACGACGCGCGTGCCGTGGCGGATGCGGCCGTCGCTCATGTGGTCGTAGGAGACCTCGAGCACGAGCTCGGGCCGCAGCTCGACCCACTCGAGCTCGCGGCCGGCCGTCCAGCGGCTCGCCTCGCCGGAGCCGCGCTCGCCCGTCTCGAACGGGCGCAGCCGCTCGAGCAGCTCGCGCTTCTCCGCGCGCGTGAAGGCCGAGCAGTGCCCGACGACGACGAGCTCGCCGGCGGCGTCGTAGAGGCCGAGGATCAGCGATCCGACCGAGTCCGGCTCCTTGCCGGGGCGGTAGCCGCAGAGCACGCAGTCGAGCGTGCGGCGCTGGCGCAGCTTGAACATCCCGGTGCGCTTGCCGGGCAGGTAGGGCGCGTCGGCCTGCTTCGCGATCACGCCCTCGGCGGTCGCGAGCCAGCGCTGCGCGGCCTCCGCGGTGCGCTCCTGCGGCGTGAGCGTCACGGGGTGGCCGCCGACGTCGGCGAGCAGGCGCTCGAGCGCGGCGCGGCGCTCGCTGAACGGCCGCTGCATGAGCACGTCGTCGCCCGCGGCGAGCAGATCGAAGGCGACGATCGACGCGGGCGTCTCGCGCGCCAGCAGCTCGACGCGCGAGGCCGCCGGGTGGATGCGCTGCTGGAGCGCGCCGAAGTCCTGGCTGCCGTCGCCCGGGTCGATCACGATCTCGCCGTCGAGCACGTAGCGGCCGGGCGGCAGCGAGAGCTCGGGGAAGTAGCGGTCGAGCGGCTTGCCGTTGCGCGACTGCAGGAAGACCTCGTCGCCGTCGACGAATGCGATCACGCGGAAGCCGTCCCACTTCGGCTCGTACAGCCACTCGCCCTCGTGCGGGAACTCCGTCGCGGTCTTCGCGAGCTGCGGCTCGATCGTGGGCTCGAGCGGCAGCGTCATTGCGCGAGCGGCGCCGGGTCGGGGATGTCGAAGCCGCCGGCCTCCTCGAGCCGGTGGATCCGGTCCTCGAGCGGCGGATGCGTGTCGAAGAGGCCGCCGAGGCTCGAGCGCAGGCCGACGTTGTCGCGCAGCGGCGACTCGATGTAGAGGTGCGCCGTGGCGCGCGTGACGTACTTCATCGGCGTCGTGTCGTTGCCGAGCTTCGCGAGCGCCAGCGCCAGGCCCTCGGGGTCGCCGGTGATCTCGGCGGCCGAGGTGTCGGCGAGGTACTCGCGGCGGCGCGAGAGCGCCGACTGCTGGAGCGCGGCCGAGATCGGCGCGTGGATCAGCGCCGCGATGCTGACGACGAGCGCGATCAGGTTGCCGCCGTTGTCGCGGTTGTTGCGGCGGCCGCCGCCGAACAGGCTGATGCGGAAGAGCAGGTCGGCCATCAGCGCGATCACGCCGACCATCACGGCCGCGAGCGTCATCAGGCGCACGTCGCGGTTGCGGATGTGCGAGATCTCGTGCGCGATCACGCCCTCGAGCTCGCGCTGATCCATCAGCGCGAGCAGGCCCGTCGTGGCGGCGATGTAGGAGTCGCTCGGCTTGCGCCCCGCGGCGAACGCGTTCGGCGCGTCGTCGTCGATCACGTAGGCGGGCGGCGTGTGGTCGAGGCCGGCGGCGATCGCCATGTTCTCGACGGCGCGCACGAGCGCCGGCTGCTCGGCCTTCGTGACCGGCTTGGCGTGCGCGACGCTCGCCACGAGCTTGCCCGCGCCGAAGTACGAGAAGACCCCGTAGCCGAGGCCCACGATGCCGATCAGGATGCCGACGCCGGGGTTGAACGCGAACCACACGGCGAGCATGAAGACGACGATCAGCAGCACGAAGCCGAGGACCACGAACACGCTGCGGATGCGGTTCGAGCGGATCTGCTCCTGCAGGCTCACGACAGGCTGACGGCCACCGGAGCGCGGTCCGCGTCGTCGTCGATGCGGAAGAACTCGCGCTCGCGGAACCCGCCGATGCGCGCGATGACGTTCGTCGGGACGCTCTGGATCAGCGAGTTGAAGCGGCGCACGGTCGTGTTGTAGTAGCGGCGCGCGGCCGCGATCTTGTCCTCGGTGTCGCTCAGCTCGGCCTGCAGGCGCTGGAAGTTCTCCGACGCGCGCAGCTGGGGGTAGGCCTCGGCGACGCCGAAGAGGCCCGTCAGGGCCGCCGTCATGGCGACGTCGGCGGTCGCCGCCTGCGCGACGCCGCGCGCCGACAGTGCCTGCGCGCGGGCCTGCGCGACGGCCTCGAAGACGCCGCTCTCGTGCGCCGCGTAGGCCTTCACGGTCTCGACCAGGTTCGGGATCAGGTCGGCGCGCCGCTTGAGCTGCACGTCGATGCCCGAGAAGCCCTGCTCGGCCTCGTTGCGCAGCCGCACGAGCCGGTTGTAGCCGAACACGAGCCAGAGCAGGATGAGGACGACGACGCCGATGGCGATCCAGAGAGCGAGCATGGAATGGGACGGTAGCGCCTTGCCGTCGCCTGCGCGCGCGAGCCGCTGCCAGACGGCGAAGACGGGCTTCTTGTGGTTCGAGTACGTGACCAGGCCGCTGCGCCAGTAGCTCGTCGGCGACTCGTCGCGCACGAGGAACCAGACGAGCATCTCGGCGTACGGGTAGTGGGCCCGCACGACGTCCACGGACTGCTCGGCGAGGCTCGCCTGACGCGCGGGCGTGATCTCGCCGATCCCCGGCTCGTCGGCCGTGCGCCACGCGAACTCGGTGAGCCAGATCGGGATCTGCGCGCCGTAGGCGCGCGTGAGCGCGTTCTCGAGGCGGTCGAGGTTGCGGATCGTGATCGCGCCGTCCTGCTCGCGCTCCGTGCCGCGGAACTCGGGCAGCAGGCTGCCGAGGTACGGGTTGAGCGCGACGACGTCCGGGCGCGGGCCGCCGGCCGCGCGGTAGCGGCCGAGGAACGCGAGCGGCGCGATGCCGCCCTGCCCGCCGCGGCTCGCGAGCGGCCCGAGCGCGACGCGGGCCTGCGGCGAGACGGCGTGGATGGCGCCGGCGCACGCGCGCATGAGGCGCGCCATGACGCGCGGCGCCGTGAGGCCGTGCGGGCCCTGCGGCTGCATGAACTGACCGCGGTTCGGCTCGTTCCAGACCGTGAACGAGTCCACGGCCGGCAGCGGGTCGGCCGCGCCCGGCGGCGCGTAGGTGCCCGAGTAGCGCGTTGCGGCCGCGCGGCAGAACGTGCCGTAGTCGGCCGCGGCGAGCGGCGCCGTGCGTGGCGTCCTCTCGCCGTTCGCCCAGCCCGGCGCCTGCACGAGCGTCAGCAGGACGCGCGCCTTCTGCGCGGCCGCACGCGTCACGATGCCGTCGACCGCGGTCCAGTCGTAGGCCGGATCGGCCGGGTCGGCCGGCGCCGTCGGGCGCGTCGCCGCGACGCTCGCCCAGTTGACGTTGTAGCGGATCACGTCGGGGTGCAGCTCGCGCGTCAGGGGCCACGCGTTGGGCTCTGCGGAGCTCAGGAACGCGTCGTCCTGGATCCCCAGGGCGAGCTCGGCCGAGGCGGTGGCCGGCAGCGCCGCGAGCAGCGCGAGCCCGAGGACGATGAGCAGCCGCCGCATCCGGGCACGGTAGCCCGGATGCGGCGGATCGCGCCTACCGCCTTACTTCGCGGCGAGGATGCCGTGCAGGACGACGTTGCGGCCGAGCGTGCCGCCGTTGCCGTTCTTGTCGCGCGCGACGACGATCAGCGTCGCCTTGCGCCAGGCACCGCCGGCGAGCGCGGTGCGGCCCGGGGCCTTGAGCGGGACGGTCACGACGTGCGAGCGCCCGGCCGCGACCTTGACCGCCGCATGGGCGATCACGGGGCCGCGCGGGCCGCCGAGGCGGATCGTCGCGATGCCGGCGCAGCCGCCGAGCGTGTGGGCGTCGCACGAGAGCGTGGCGCGGGCCGTGCCGGCGCGCACCTTGAGCGGGCCCGCGGCGAGCCGCACGACCGGGCCGGTGCCGTCGCGCGTGACGCGCACGGTGATCGTCGCGGGCGTGAGCGCGCCCGAGCCGTCGCTGACCTTGACCGTGAACGCGTCGAGGCCCTTGAAGCCCGCCTTCGGCCTGTAGGTCACCGCGGCGCCCTTGATCAGGGTCAGGCTGCCGTGCGTGGCCTTCGTGTCGATGCTGTAGGTGAGCGCGTCGCCGTTCGGATCGGTGCACGGCAGCAGCAGCTGCGTCGGCACGCCGACGCCCGCGCGCAGCTCGCGCGTGAGGCACGTCGGGGGCGCCTGGCGGGCGAAGCCGACGAGGCCGCCCGTGTTGGCGGCCGCGTACAGCACGTTGCCCTCCGGCGCGATCGCGAGCGACGTCGTGGCGCCGAGCTGCGCCACGACCTGGCAGCCGGCGGCCGCGGTCGTCGCGATGCAGCCCGCGGGTGCGGGGATCGCGGCGAGCAGGCCGGTCGTGACGTCGCGGCTGAGCGTGACGATCGTGCCGTCAGCGGCCGTGCCGACGGTCAGGCTCGTGCCGTCCGCGCCGATCGCGAGCGCGTCCGGCGCGGTCATCAGCGGCGCTGCGGCGCAGTCGGCGATGCCCTGGCCGATGCAGCCGGCCGTGGCCGCGGGCTGCGCGAGCGCGCCCGTGGCGTCGCGCTGCAGGATCGCGACGGCGTTGCCGGCGGAGGACGCGACGTAGACGTCGCGGCCGTTGGCGCCGACCGCGAGTGCGGACGGCTGCGCCAGCGAGCGCCCGGTCGTGCAGCCGAGGCCGCCCGCGAGGCGCGTGCAGCCGTTCAGGCCGGGCTGCTGCGAGAGCGCGCCGGTCGTCGCGTCGCGCTGCAGGATCGCGACGGCATCGGCGTTCTTGGCCGCCGCGTAGATCGTCAGTCCGTCGGGCGAGACCGCGAGCGCATCGGCGCCGGCGAGCGCGCGGCCGGCCGAGCAGGCGCCCGAGTCGTCGCCGCCGCGGATGCAGGCCTGCTTGCCGCCGAGCTGCAGCAGCGCGCCGCCGGTCGGGTCGATCGAGAAGGCTGCCACGGCGTCGGCGTCACGGCCGGCGACGTAGAGGCTGCGGCCGTCCTGCGTGATCGCGAGCGCGCTCGCGCCCAGCAGGCCGACGCCCGAGGCGCAGCCGCCGAGGCCGCCCGGGCGCACGCACCCGGCCGCGCCCTTGAGCTGCGTCAGCGCGCCGGTCTTGACGTCCCGCGCGAAGCCCGTGACGGAGTTCGCGACCGACGAGGTCGCGTAGAGGAACTTGCCGCCCGGCGCGAGCGCGAGCTGCGAGACGCCGCTCAGCCCGACCGCGTTGGAGCAGCCGCCGACCGACGAGGAGACGCAGCCGAGGGGGCCCGCGAGCTGCGTCAGCGCGCCCGTCTTCGGATCGCGCGAGAAGGCGGCGATGGACGTGCCGCCGCCGGCGTAGAGCGTCTTGCCGTCGGTGCTCATGACGACCGCCTGCGTGCTCTCGAGACCCGGTGCGGTCGTGCACCCGGTGGCGGGAGACTGCGCGAAGCAGAGCTGCGGCGTGGCGAACGGCGTCAGCGAGCCTGGCGGCCCGGCTGCGGCTTGCGCGCTGGCGAACGGCGCGAGGATCGCGAGCAGCGATCCGCTGAGGAGAGCCCGTACATGAAGCTTCATGCACGGGCGCTTCGACGCCGTTCCCGCGATTCCTGTTTGCCAAGGACCCGTCCGCGGCGGGCAGCGATCCCCGCGAACGCCCCTCCCGTCCGCGCGCGTGCTAGCCGGTGACGCCCTGGGCGAGCCGGCCCTTGACGCCGTGCAGGTCGGCCAGCACCTTGACCGGCGCGCGCCCGCTCGCCGCCGGCGCGTTGTCGGCCTGCGCGACCGCGACGTTGACGATCCTGCCCGGCTTCGCGTCGCTGTCGATCTTCGCCGTGATCGAGAAGATCGTCGCGGAGTGCGCCTTGGCGACGTTCAGGTGCCAGCACGCACGGCCCTTGCTGAACGTCGCGCCCGGCGCGGCGACGTAGACGAGCTCGGCCGGCAGCGTGTCGCAGAGGTCGACGCCCTTCGCGTCGACGTCCGACGGCACCGTCAGCGTGAGCGAGAAGACGACGGTGTCGCCGGGCGCCGCGGACGTCGGCGAGGCCGTCTTCCGCACCTGCAGGCGCGAGAGCGGCGGCGCCGTGATCGTCACGGTCGCGTCGTCGCTGTTGTTCGCGAGGTTGGAGTCGGGCGTGGTCGAGGCGACGGTCGCGACGTTGCGCTTCGTGCCCGTGGCCGTGCCGGCCGGGATGCCGGCGACGACCGTGATCGAGACGCTCTGGCCCTTTGCGAGGTCGCCGAGCGCGCACGTCACGGAGCTGCCGGCGAGGCCGCAGGCGGCCGGCGCGACCGACACGAAGGCGAGGCCGGCGGGCAGCGGGTCGGAGACCTGGACGCCCTTCGCGGTGGACGGCCCGTTGTTCGTCACGAGCAGCGTGTACGTCACGTCGACGCCCGCCGGCGTGCTCAGCGGCACGACGGTCTTGACGATCGCGACGTCCGCGCTCGACGTGATCGCGACCGTGTCGTCATCGCTGTCGTTCGTGAGGTTCTGCTCGCCGCCGCCACCGGTCACGCCCGTGTTGACGATCGTGTCGGGCGCGCTCTCGAGCACGTTCACGAGCACCGTCACGGGCGGGAACGCCGCGCCGACGGCCAGCGGGTCGCCGCGCTCGCAGTGCAGCGAGCCGGCCGCCGGATCGACGCCGCAGGCCCAGCCGGAGCCGCTCGCGCCGACGATCCCGAGCCCGGCGGGCAGCACGTCGTCGAGCACGACGGTGCCGCTCGTCGCGCGGCCGCCGACGTTGCTCGCGAGCAGGCTGAACGTGCCCTGCTGCCCGCGCACGAACGTGCCCGTGTGCGTCTTCTGGATCGTCATGTCGGGCACGCCGCTGACGATCACGGCGGCCGGCGCGCTCGCGACGGACGTGTAGTCGATGCCGTTCTCGTCCTTGCTCGAGAGCACGGCGGTGTTGAGGATCTGCGTGCCGTCCGGCGTGCCGCCGGCGACGACCACGTCGAACGTGACCTCGAACGACTCGCCCGGCGCGATCACGCCGCCGCCGTTCGGGAACGTCGGATCGGCGCCCGGCGGGAACGTCGCGCCCGTGCCGACGCGGAAGCGCACGGCGCCGCCCGTCAGCTCGGCCTGGTCGTCGGCGACGGCGTCCGTCTTGACCCCGGCGATGCCGCCCGGGCTCGCGACGATCCGCAGCGAGCCAGCCTCGTAGGCCGTGTGGGCGGGGATCGCGTCGTCGATGCGCGTGTCGTAGGCCGAGCTCTGGCCGGTGTTCGTCGAGCTGATGGCGTAGCGCAGCACGTCGCCCGGGACGACGTCGCCGCCGTTGAGGTCGGTGACCGTCTTCTTGAGCACCATCTCGGGCGCGTAGATGTCGGTGCGGAACCAGATCACGCCCGGCAGGTAGCGGTCGGCCGTCGTCGAGAGCACGATGCTCGCGCTCGTGTCCCCGTTGCCGACGACCCCGGCCGGCACGGCCAGCACGCTGGCGTCGAAGCCGAGCTGGTTGGCGTAGCTCGGCGAGCTCGTCGTCACCGGCGTCCCGAGGTGGGAGATCGACGAGTCGAAGAAGTTCGTCGGCGAGTGCGCCGCATCGCCCAGCGTGCTGCCGTCGAGCGCGAGGCCGTCGCCGTTGAGCGTCAGGTCGCCCTCGTAGCTGACGATGCCGAGCTGCGTGTTGACGGCGCCCGTGAGCGGCGTCTTGAAGCCCGAGACGGTGAGCGGCACGGTCGTGTTCGGGTCGACCTGCGCGAAGCCGTCGAAGATCGTGAGGTTGCGGGCCGGCTGCGCAGCGTCCTGGTAGGCCACGACGAGCGACCAGCCGGCGTGGCGGTCGGCGCCCGTGCCGGCCTGAACGTTGCCGACGGTGTAGGTGCCGCCGCGCCCGGCCTGCACGAGCGAGGTGACGTTCGCGAACGCCTGGTAGCGCGTGCGCTCGTCGGCCGCGCCGTTGCCGCACGGGAGCTGCTCCGTGTAGGTGTCGAACGTGCTCGCCGTGACCGGCACGTAGCTCGCTCCTCCCGGCAGCTGCAGCCAGGCCGAGCCGGCGGCCGCCGGGTTGACGGCCGCGTGGCCGGTGCGCGCGCCGCCCGGGATGCACTGCAGCGGCAAGGTCTCGCCGGCGTCGAGCGCGGCGCCCCAGTAGAGGCCCGCGAAGAGCACGGTGGCGCCCGCCGGGATGCTCAGGGTCGCGCTCGAGGAGTCGATCGTGGCGGGATCCGAGTCCACGTCCACGGCGCCCATGTCGAAGTAGTTGTCGTCGCCCTGCCCGCCCGCCTGGGCGTCCGCGCACGTCGTCATGTGCACACTCTCGACGGAGCCCGGCCGGCAGGTCAGCAGCGTGTTGGCGGCCTGCGCGATGTCGCCGTTCGTGTTGATCGCATAGCGCACCGTGAAGGGGCGCACGACCTGCGACGGGCTGACGGCCGCAGTCGCCTGCGCTGCGCCGCCGAGCAGCGCCGTCAGGACGATCAGACCTGCGGTGAGGCGTCCGCGTGCCATCCGGAAGTGCATCCTCGTGTCCCCCCTGGAACGGTGTGTCCCCGCTCGGACGCGGGGCCCCTGATGGCCCCGCGACCCGCTCGGCGGAGGGAGGGTGACACACCCCACCCAAGGTGGCAACTAGCCGCCGAAAACTCCCGAAACAACCAGGTCCTCTCTGGGCCCTTCTAGGTCTTTTCTGGGTCTACGGAGCCGTTTTCAGACGTCGTCGATGCCGACGCCGTGGGTGGCCAGGAGCCCCTCGAGGCGCTCGCGCTCGGCGTCGTCGGCGAGCTGCTGTCGCGGCAGGCCAGGCGCGAGCAGCTGCTGCTCGAGCAGCATGGCCGTGAGCCGCAGCGCGGCCGCTCGCACGGCCGGCGCCGGCGTGCCCTCGAGCGCCGTGCGGGCCTCGGCGCCGAGCGCGCGCAGGTAGGCGCGCCAGCGTTCCGGCGTGCCGGCCAGGACGAGCTGCTCGACCTCGCGCTCGCGCGCGGCGAGCGTGCGCAGCGGGTCGCCCGGGTCGTCGAGCAGCGCGAGCAGCGCCGGACCCTCGCGCTCGATCTCCGGCGGCAGGAACAGCCAGGCGTCGAGCCGGTCGCGGCGCGAGCCGCTCACACGTCGTCGATGCCGGGCACCCGTTCGCGCAGGAGGTCGTGGTAGTGAGCGATCGCGCGCTCGTTGCGGTTGAGCACGCCGCGCTCGTACGTGCGCGCCCCGAGCCCGCGCTGGACGCCGGCGCAGAGCGTCTTGTCCTCGTCCATGACGGCGTCGTTGAAGCGCCAGTTGATGCGCCGCGCGACGCGGTTCGCGAGCGGCTCCTCCTCCGGCGTGAAGATCCACGACACGGTCATCGTGCGCTCCGGACCGAGCGGCACCATCTGCCAGGTGTCGTACTGGTCGGGGTAGAGGTCGAGGAAGAGCCCCGGGAAGAGGTGCGCGTAGGCCCACGTCCCGTGCAGGTCGGCCGGATAGGCCGCCATCGGCCGCACGAGGCGCTGGTAGAGGCGCTCGCGCCGCACGACGGAGGGCTTGTCGCGCAGCGGCGCGCTGATCCAGGCGTGGCGGTTGCCGAGCTGCGGGTCGTACTGCTTGTAGTCGAGCATCCGCAGCAGGCCCGGATGTCCGATCGGGATGTGGTAGCCCTCGAGGTAGTTGTCGGCGAGGTTCTTCCAGTTGTACGGGTACTCCGCGATCAGCGGCCCGCGCACCTTGAGGCCCTCGATGCCGAGCGTGCCGAGGCGCTCGCTGACGTCTCCGAACCACTCCGCGAGCGGCGGCAGGTCGGCCTCGAGCGACACGAACACGAGCCCGGCGAGCGTCTCGACGCGGAACGCCGGCAGGCGCACGCCCTCGCGGTCGAGGTCGGCGAAGCCGCGCGCCTCGGGCACGGCCGCGAGCTGCCCGTCCTGGCGGTACGTCCAGCCGTGGTAGGGGCAGCGCAGCACCTTCGGGCACGTCCCCGTGCCGTCCAGGATCTGCATCGCGCGGTGCCGGCAGACGTTCGAGAGCGCCCGCAGCACGCCGTCGTCGCCGCGCACGATCGCGACCGGCTCGCCGGCCACGTTGGCGGTCGCGAACGAGCCCGGCTCGGCGACGACGCGCTCGGGGCACGCGAAGATCCACGAGCGCGCGAAGACGTGGTCGAGCTCGGCCTCGTAGACCGCCCTGTCGACGTAGGCGCGGGCCGGCAGCGTGTGCCGCTGGCGCTGCTCGTCGCTGACGCTCACGGGCGCAGCTCGCGGTCGATCGCCTGGCGGACGAGCGCGCGGGCGCGGGCGCGCCCGATGCCTCCGAGCAGGGCCTGCTGGGCGAGGCCGTCGACGAGCGCGCAGAGGCGCAGCGCGATCGACTCGTCGTCGGCAGCCTCGGCGCACGCGCGGACGTGCGCGGCGACCTCCTCGACCCACGAGCGGTAGGACTCCTCGACGTCGGGTCGCAGCGCCGGCTCGTAGAGCGCGGCGCGCAGCATCTCGGACCAGATGCGCCAGCTGCGCTCGACCGCCTCGTCGTCGACGAGGTAGGAGACGACGGCCGTCTCGAGCCGCTCGCGCGGCGTGCCGCCGCGCTCGACCGCAGCCTGGATGAAGACGTCGACCTGCTCGTCGGCGTACAGGAATGCGCGTCGCAGGAGCTCCGAGCGGGTGTCGAAGTAGTAGTGCACGAGCGCGCTCGAGACGCCTGCCGCGCGCGCCACGTCGCCCATGCGCATGCCGTCGCAGCCGCGCTCTGCGATCACGCGGCACGCCGCTCGGAGGATATCGTGGGTGCGGTCGGCGACAGCCATCTGACTGACTCGTTAGTCAAACGCATCGTGACGCCCGTGTCAAGGACGCCGGAGCGCGTCCGGCGAGTCTCGTAGGCTGCCGCCGTGATCCCGTTCCTCCCCGCCCGCGGTGGCTCGCTCGACGTGATCTGCGGCCCGATGTTCTCGGGCAAGAGCGAAGAGCTCCTGCGCCGCATCCGCCGCGCCGAGATCGCCCAGCTCTCCCCCCTGCTCTTCAAGCCGAGCCTCGACGACCGCTACGGCGAGGCCGACGTCGTCTCGCACGCCGGCAGCCGCCTGCGCTGCGTCTCGATCGGCTCGAGCGACGACATCGAGGGGCATCCCGACCTCGCCGCGGCGCTCGTCGTCGGCATCGACGAGGTGCAGTTCCTCGACGAGGGCGTCGTCGAGGTCGCCCTGCGGCTCGTCAGGCGCGGCACGCGCGTGCTCGCCGCCGGCCTCGACCGCGACTTCCGCGGCGAGCCCTTCGGGCCCATGCCGCAGCTGCTCGCGCACGCCGACGACGCCGACAAGCTGCACGCGATCTGCCAGATCTGTGCCGGCCCCGCCACGATGACGCAGCGCCTCGTCGACGGCCGCCCGGCGCGCCGCGACGATCCGGTCATCCTGGTCGGCGCGAGCGAGAGCTACGAGGCCCGCTGCCGCGGCTGCCACCGCCTCGCAGACGCCGCGCTGCCCCTCGTCGCCACGGGCTGACCCGCCCCGAGCGGCGCCGCGGCGACGGTTGCGCAACACGGGGGGGTCTGGCCCGCAACGTGCGGGCCTGACCCTCGTGTTGCAGGCCTGGCACCCGTTGTTGCACGCCGTCGCACTGCCGGTTGCCACGCCGTCCCCGGCCGAATCGGCCTTCTGCGACAGCATGCGGCGTAGCGCGAGGGTGGGCCGAGTGCCCGCGCGCTTGGCCTGCCCGAGCGCAGAGCCAGGCCCCCTCCGTGTGACGCGCAACAGCCGGGGTCAGGCCTGCAACACGAGGGTCAGGCCCGCACGTTGCGGCTCAGACCCCGTGTGTGCGCGATTTCGGGGTCCGCCCGGCCACCTCGTGACGCGTGCTACGAGGTGCGGACGTCACCCCTTGCCAGGGCACGCGTCCGGGAGGACGATTGCGGACGACTGCGTGGCCATTCACGCGAGCCGGGAGCTCGCGGCCCTGCAGTCTCCTTCCGTCCCCTGTCAAGGGACACATCGGCGAGCCGGGGCCTCGCGTGCCCGGCTCGCCCAGCGCTTTCTCCGCCGGGCGGCGGATCACCTTCTTCCAGCTGTCCATTCGCCGCTCGCGACGGTTCCGTAACGAACCTCGGCGAAGCCGGCGCGGCGCAGGCGCGGGGCGATCAGGGAGCTCGGGAACCAGATCGGCGTCCCGGCGCCCAGCGGATAGCAGAAGAGCGCCCAGCCGCCGGGCGCGAGCACGCGCAGGAGCTCGTCCTCGAACGGCTGCACGAGCAGCGACACGGTGAGCTCGAAGCCGGCGTCGGCGAACGGCAGCCGGCCGCCGTCGGCGACCGCGAAGCGCACGCCGCTCAGCTCCGGCTTGGCGCGCGCCCGCTCGATCATCTCGGGCGAGGCGTCGACGGCGTCGATCTGCGCCGCCGGGAACAGCTCCGCGAGGATCCCCGCAGCCTGGCCCGTGCCGGTGCCGACGTCGAGCACGCGCGCCGGCGCGGCGACGCCGAGCTCGCCGAGCGCGGCCTCGAGCATCCGCCGCGAGTCGGCCACGTCCGAGCGGATGCGATCCCAGCTCGGAGCCAGGCCGTCGAAGCGGCGCGCGTGCAGGCGCGTGACGATGGCGTGCAGCGCCGGAATCCGGCCTTCGAGCCGCGTCAGGAGGCGCACGGCGTGCAGGCGGCGCGATCTCACTCGAAGTGCACGAGCACCTTGCCGCGCTTGCCGCTCTCGGCCATGCGCTCGAACGCCTTGACGGCGTCCTCGTACGGGAAGACGTGATCGATCACGGGCCGCATGCGCCCGCTCGCGAGATCCGGGAGGACCTCGCGCTCGAATGCGCGCAGCGCCATCGCCTTCTCCTCGAGCGGCCGGGCGCGCAGCATCGTCCCGCGGATGCTCGCGCGGCGGGCCATCAGCTGCCGCAGCACGAGCGAGACCTCGGCGCCGGCGCCGAGGCCGACGATCACGATGCGGCCGAGCACGGCCACGGCGCGCAGGTTGTCGGGGAAGTGCGGTGCGCCGACGAGCTCGAGGATGACGTTGGCGCCGCGGCTGCCGGTCGCGGTGAGCACGCCGTCGGCGAAGCCCGCGTCCTCGATCGGCTCGCCGCCGAGCTCGCGCACGAGCGCCGCCGAGGAGTCGCTGCGGACGGTGCCGAGCACGCGCGCGCCCGCCGCGACGCCGATCTGCACGGCCGCGCTGCCGACGCCGCCGGCCGCGCCGTGCACGAGCAGCGTCTCGCCCAGCGTCAGCTGCGCCTGGCTGCGGATCGCGTCGTGAGCCGTGATGAACGCCTCCGGCACGGCGGCCGCGGCAGCGTCGTCGAGCGAGTCGGGGACGGCGGCGACGTTGCGGCCGTGGACGATCACGCGGTCGGCGAGACCGCCGCCGCCGACGAGGCCGAACACCCGGTCGCCGGGCTTCCAGCCGAGCACCTGCGCGCCGCACGCCTCGACGGTGCCCGAGACCTCGAGGCCGGGCACGTCCTGCGGGCTGCCGGGAGGCGCCGGGTACGAGCCGTCGCGCTGCGAGAGGTCGGCCGGGTTGATGCCGGCGTGCGTGACGCGCACGAGCAGCTCCTCGCTGCCCGGCACCGGATCCGGCCGCTGCTCGAGACGGATGACCTCGTTGCCGCCGGCTCCGGCAAATACGACTGCGCGCACGTGTGCTCCTCGGTTTGGCCTCCGCGGCAGCCTAGAGCACCGCCGAGAGCGCGGGCCAGGTGCGGAACGCACCCGCGCCACGCGCGCGTGCTGCCACGCTGCCGGGCCGGAGGGACGCCCGAGCTGCTCGTACGGGGCAGGCTCGTCGCGCGCGTCAGGGTGACGGTGGCGCGCAGGTGACGCGCGCCCGGCCGGCGCGGCGCGCGCGCTGCGAGCGTCCCGCGGGCGGCGTGCCATGTGCGAGCATCCCGGCATGAGCGAGGTCCCCGCACGCGCAGACGTCGTCGTCATCGGCGGAGGCGCGGTCGGTGCCAGCACCGCGTTCCACCTCGCGACGGGCGGCGTCACCGACGTCGTCCTGCTCGAGCGCGACACGCTCGCCAGCGGCTCGACGTCGCGCTCGGCGGGCGGCGCGCGGCTGCAGTTCGCGGACGAGCTCAATGTCGGGCTCTCGCTGCGCAGCCTGGACGAGTTCGAGCGCTGGGATGCGCTGATCGGCGAGCACGTCTCGTTCGTGCCCGAGATCGCGTTCCACCAGCACGGCTACCTCTTCCTGCTCGACACGGCCGAGCAGGTCGAGCGCTTCCGGGCGGCGATCGCGGTGCAGCACGCGCTCGGCGTGCCGTCGCTCGAGCTGACGCCGGCCGAGGCGCTCGAGCTCGTGCCGCAGCTCGAGCTCGACGGCATCCTCGGCGCGACGTTCTGCCCACGGGACGGCTACATGAGCCCGGAGGCCGTCGTGCAGGGCTACGCGGCCGCGGCCGTCGCGCGCGGCGCGACGGTGCTGCAGGGCTGCCCGGCGATCGCCATCGAGCAGGCCGGCGGGCGCATCACGGGCGTGCGCACCGCACGCGGGACGATCGCGACCGACACCGTCGTGTGCGCGGCCGGCGCGTGGTCGCGCGAGGTCGGCGAGATGGTCGGCCTCGACATCCCGGTGCACGGCGAGGCCCGTCACATGTGGTTCTCGCCCGAGCGCGGCGACCTGCGCCCCGACCTGCCGCTGACGATCGACTTCACGACCAGCTTCTACTTCCACGCCGAGGGGCCCGGCATCGTCTTCGGCGGTCGCGAGGAGGCGCTCGAGGACGTCGCCGAGCACGCGCTCGAGCGGCTGCCGCTGATCCTCGAGCTGCCGATCCAGAGCAGCTGGTGGGGCTACTACGAGGTCAGCCCGGATCACAACGCGATCGTCGGCGAGGCGGCCGGGCCCGGCCGCTTCCTCTACGCGACCGGCTTCTCGGGGCACGGCTTCCAGCAGGCCCCGGCGGTCGGCGAGCACCTCGCGCAGCTGATCCGGCACGAGGCAACGGCGTTCGACCTCGGCGTGTTCGCGCTCGAGCGCTTCGCGCGCGGCGAGTCGCGCGCCGAGCACTTCGTCGTCTGACGCGCCCGGGGGGCCGCCGCCGGCCCGCACCTGCCGGCGCGCCGGAAAACGAATGACCGGGCGACCGCCGTTTCGTCCACTCTGCCGACGAACCGTTTCCTCGAGAGGATCCAGTACCTCGGCGGAGCTTCAACCTACTTCGGCAGCGCCCGGTGCAAGGCGGAAGCTATGCGACCTCCAGCGTGCCGCGCAAGCGCTCGCGGTGAAGAAAAAGCGCTACGAGCGGTAAAAGCCGCGTGACGCCCGAGCGCGGGCGAGCGCAGCCGCCCCCGGCGCGCCGGGCCGGCGTGCGCCACGTGGCGCTCACGGCGGTTCGCTTCGCCTGGCGTGCCGGCGGTGGCTGCGGCGCCCTCGCGCCGCGGTCGCTTCGGCTCGCCCACCCGCCGGCCGCGTGGCACCGCGCTGACCGCCGGATCGATCCGACCTTGCTGAGGCCGGCGGGAGGCGCCGCCTCCCGGCGCGCCCGCCGCTGGCTACGCTGGCGGCGTGGGATCCGCGGAGGGGCAGACTGCGGCGACCATGCCGGCCGAGCTGCGGTCGGCGCGCGCTGCCGTGACGGCCGTCTTCTTCGTCAACGGCGCGCTGATCGCGTCCTGGGCGCCGTACATCCCGCGCATCAAGGGCGAGCTCGAGCTGAGCGCGCGGTCGCTCGGGTTCGTGCTCCTCGCGATGGCGTTCGGAGCGGTCGCGGCGATGCCCGCGGCGGGGCTGCTCGTCGAGCGCCTCGGAGCCCGCGTCACGCTCGCGGCGGCGGTGGCGCTCGGCTACGTCGCGCTGCCGTTCGTGCTGCTCGCGCCGGGCGCGCGCTCGCTCGCCGTCGTGCTCGTCGTGCTCGGCGCCGCGACGGGCGTGACGGACGTCGCGATGAATGCGAACGGGGCCGCCGTCGAGCACCGCTACGGGCGGCCGATCCTGTCGTCGCTGCACGCGCTCTGGAGCATCGGCGCGTTCACGGCCGCCGGCGTCACGGCGCTGATGGTCGCGACGGGCGTGCCCGCGGAGCTGCACCTGATCGTCGTCTCCGTCGCCCTCGGAGCCGCCGGCCTGGCGGCGTGCTCGCGGCTGATGCCGGCGGCCGAGCGCGGCGGCGAGCGCCCGCGCGGACGGGCGCTGCCGTCGCGGCGCGTGCTCGGCCTGACGCTGATCGCGCTCTCGTCGTTCCTCGCCGAGGGCGCCATCAACGATTGGGGCGCGCTCTACCTGCGCGGCTCGCTCGGCGAGAGCGCGACGATCGGCGCAGCCGGCTATGCCGTCTTCGTCGGCTCGATGGCGCTGATGCGGCTGAGCGGCGACCGGCTCACGGCGCGCCTCGGGCGCGTCCCGATCGTGCGCAGCGGCGCCGCGCTGGCCGGCCTCGCGCTCGCGCTCGCACTGCTCGCAGGGCATCCGCTGGCGGCCTTCGCCGCGTTCGCGTGCCTGGGCCTCGGGCTCGCGAACATCTTCCCGCTCGTCGTCAGCGCCGCGAGCCGCGCGTCGTCGCCCGGCCTCGCGATCGCGACGGTGAGCACCGGCGGCTACGCCGGCGTGCTGATCGGCCCGCCGGCGATCGGCTTCCTCGCCGACGCGACGTCGCTGCCGGCCGCGCTCGGCCTCGTCGTCGCCCTCTGCGCGCTGATGGCCGTGCTCGGCGGCCTCGTGCGCAGCGGACCTGTCTAGCGCGGATCCCCCGGAGCGGTGACGCCGGCCGCCCGACTTGGACTATGGGTGTGAGGAGCGACAGGAATCCGCCGCTTTCGGCGGCCTCGCAGCGCGACGCTCCCAGGCACCCATGATCCGCAGACTGCTCATCCTCATCACCACGGCGCTCGCGCTCGGAGCCTTCGCCGCCGGCGCCGGCGCCGCCGCGCTCAAGCCGCTGCCGAAGCTGAACGGCGTGCGTTGCCGCCAGGTCGTCGCGGCGAGCAGCCTGACGGGCTTCTCGTGCGGCCGCCCGAGCGACGCGCGGTCGTACGTCGTGACGATCGAGGTCGCGCCGCGCAGCCCCTATGGACAGCGCCCCGAGGACGTGCGCTCGGGCAGCTGGGTGCGCACGACGCGTACGGGATTCGCCGGGCACGTCTACGTGATGGTCGTGGCGACGCGCACCGACGGCGACGTGCGGCGTGCCCGCCGCGACGCGGCCGCGGCCGCCCGCTGGCTCGCGCACCTCAACGCGGCCTGACGCGAGCGCGCGCGGCGCTCAGCCGCGCGGGATGCCGATCGCGCGTCCGGCGCGCTCCGGGCGCGGCAGCGCGGCATGCGCCGCCTGCAGCCGCTGCACGCGCGCGTACACCTCGCCGCCGGCCGGAGCGGCGCGGCGCGCGCCCGTGTCGACGTGCAGGAACAGCTGCTCGGCCGTCGCGAGCAGCGCGCCGTCGCCCTCGCGCCAGAGCGAGTGGAAGACGTGCAGGCGGCGGGGATCGCTGTCGAGGACCTGCGTCGTCACGGCGAGCCGGTCGTCGAGCAGGGCCTCGCGCAGATGCGAGAGGTGGCTCTCGACCGTGAAGTAGCTGCCGCCCGCGAGGTACGCATCGTCGATGCCGAGCGCGGCGAAGAGCGCGTCCGACGAGTCGCCGAAGACCTGCAGGTAGCGGCTCTCGTGGGCATGGCCGTTGTAGTCGACCCAGTCGGGCGCGACCACCGCGGCGTGCAGCGCGAGCGGCTGCGAGAGGTCGGCGTCGTCGGCGAGCACGGGCGGCCGGCCGGCCGTCGCGAGCGCGCGCTCGTGGCGGGCGAGCACGGCGCCGGCGCCGATGTCGCGCGCCCGCAGCGCCTGCAGCACGGACACGAGGCAGTCGTCGCGCAGCTGCTCGAGCTCGCGCACGCTGCGCCCCTCGGCCTGCTCGTCGGACTGCGAGACGATCGTGTCGAGCAGCTCCTCGGTGAGCTCGGGCACGTCGGTCAGCTTCGTCCACGGCCACTGCAGGGCGGGGCCGAACTGCTCCATGAAATGGCGCATCCCCTCCTCCCCGCCCGTGATGCGATAGGTCAGGAACGTGCCCATCGAGGCCCAGCGGAGGCCGGCGCCGAGGCGGATCGCGTCATCCACCTCGGCCACGCTCGCGATGCCGTCGTTGACGAGCCAGAGCGCCTCGCGCCAGAGCGCCTCGAGCATGCGGTCGGCGACGAAGCCGTCGATCTCCTTGCGCACGACGAGCGGCGCCATGCCGAGCCCGGCGTAGAGCACCCGCGCGCGCTCGATCGCCGCAGGCTCGGTGCGCTCGCCCGCGCACAGCTCCACGAGCGGCAGGAGGTAGACCGGATTGAACGGATGCGCGACGAGGAAGCGCTCGGGGTGCGCCATCCGCGCGGCGAGCTCGGTCGGGCGCAGGCCCGAGGTCGAGGATGCGATCAGGACGCCCGGATCGGCGGCCGTGCAGGCCTCCGCGAGCAGCGCCTGCTTGAGCTCGAGGCGCTCGGGCGCGCTCTCCTGTACGAGCTCGACGCCGCGCGCCGCCTCGGCGGCCGTCGCGACCAGCGTGAGCCCCCCCTCGGGCGGCAGCGCGACGGCCGAGAGCCGGGTCAGCGCCCGGCGGGCGTTGCCGAGCATCTCGCCGATCTTGCGCTCGGCCTCGGGATCGGGGTCGTAGAGGCGGACGTCGAAGCCGGCGAGCAGGAAGCGCGCAGCCCAGCCGCCGCCGATCACGCCGCCGCCGAGCAGGCCCACCGTGCGTGTGCTCACGCGAGCAGCAGCGACATCTCGTGGGCGGCGCGCAGCGCTGCGCGCCCGAGCGCGGGCAGGCGCGCGGGCGTCACGCGCACGCTCGGGCCCCAGATGTTGACGACCGCGGCCGGCCGCTGGTTGGCGTCGAAGACCGCGGCCGCGACGCCGTTCGAGTAGTCGTACTCGCCGAGGCAGGTGGCGTAGCCGTCGCGCCGCACGCGCTCGAGATCCTCGTCGAGCGCGGCGCGGTCGACCACCGTGTGCGGCGTGAAGCGCTCGAGCACGCCGGGCAGGACGGCGGCCAGCTCGTCCGCGGGCAGCCAGGCCAGGAAGACCTTGCCCGGCGACGTCGCGTGCAGCGCGATCTGGCGGCCGCTCCAGTCGGGCGTCGGCGGGCCGGGCGGATCGGCCTGGTCGACGTACACGAGCCCGAAGCGCTTCGCGATCGCGAGCGTCACGATCTCGCCCGTCGCCTCCGCGGTGCGCTCGAGCAGCGGCCGCAGCCGGCGCGCGATCGCGTCGTGATCCTCGGCCGAGGCGATCTGGAACGCCGCGTAGCCGACGACGTAGCGGCCGGTCGCGACCTCGCGCTCGACGAGGCCGTGCCCCTCGAGCGTCGCGAGCAGCCGCCACGCGGTGCTGCGGTTGACCTCGCAGCGCAGCGCCAGCTCCTGGGCGCTCGCGGGCTCCGGCGAGGAGGCCACCGCCTTCAGGAGCCGCAGGGCGCGATCGACCGACTGCACGCCGGTGGTGGCGCGATCGGCGGGCTGTGTGGGTGCGCTTTCCGAACTCACTGTTCGCATCCTGAACGAAGGTCTCGGGATTCGGTACGGGGAGCGCACCACTCTACACCTGTGAATCACCCATGTGCGCGCGGATCTTCACCACTCCTTGACATCCCAGCGCC
Source organism: Gaiellales bacterium (assembly GCA_036502805.1). Taxonomy (GTDB): domain Bacteria; phylum Actinomycetota; class Thermoleophilia; order Gaiellales; family JALYLC01; genus JALYLC01. Next base: position 32,133 of record DASXXY010000386.1, read on the forward strand.
ACGCTCCTAGCATCGGCGCCCCGATGCGCTCTCCGAGCGCGTTGTTCACGATACGAACGCGCAGGTCATCTGTCCGCAGTGACAGAAAGGAGCCAGGCATGGCGCAGCACCCGTTGGAAGAGGCCCTCGAGGGCGGAGGCCGGGGGCTCTCCCGCCGCGAGCTCCTCGCAGCGACCGGAGGCGTCGTCCTCGCCGGCAGCCTCGCCGGCAGCGCAGGAACGGCGTTCGCGAAGAGCGCCGCCGCGCCCAAGAAGGGCGGCACGTTCCGGCTCGGCGTGACCGGCGGCGGCGCCAAGGACTTCATCGACGGCCAGTCGATCACGACGAAGCCCGACCAGGCGCGCCTCACCTCCGGCTGGGAGACGCTGCTCAGCTACGACCGCAACTACAAGCTCGGCACCGACGCGCTCGCCGCGGAGGCCACGCAGGACAGCGCGACGCAGTGGACGATCCGGCTCAAGAGCGGGATCGAGTTCAACAACGGCAAGACGCTCTCGGCCGACGACGTCATCTACTCGCTGCGCCGCATCGCGAACCCGAAGAACAAGCTCTTCGGCAGCGCCGGGCTCGCCGCGGTCGACCTCAACGGCCTCAAGAAGATGGACAAGCTGACCGTCCGCATGAAGCTGAAGACGGCGGACTCGACGATCGGCGAGCAGCTCGGCCAGTACTACAACGGCATCGTGCCCGTCGGCTACTCGAGCACGAACAAGCTGAAGTGGGTCGGCACCGGCCCGTTCATCACGAAGAGCTTCTCGCCCGGCCGCCAGAGCGTGCACGACCGCAACCCGAACTACTGGCGCACCGGTCAGCCGTACTTCGACCACGTCCAGGTGATCGACTTCGCCGCGCCGGACGCGCAGGTCAACGCGCTCTTCTCGGGCGCCATCGACGCGATGACGGACATCCCGTTCGCGCAGCTCGCGACCGCCAAGAGCCACAGCAACGTGAAGATCCTCGAGTCGCCCGGCGGCGGCTGGCTGCCGCTCTGCATGGCCGTCGACATGCCGCCGTTCGACAACGTCAACGTGCGCAAGGCGATGCGCCTGCTCGTCGACCGCCCGGCCATGCTCGCCCAGGTGCTGTCCGGTCACGGGCGCGTCGCGAACGACCTCTACGCGCCGTTCGACGCCGACTTCGCGAAGGCGCTGCCGCAGCGCCATCAGGACATCGACCAGGCCAAGGCGCTGCTCAAGGCCGCCGGCATGGAGAACCTCACGGTCGACCTGCACACGACCGACGGCGCGGCCGGCATGGTCGACTCGGCCAACATCTTCGCCGCCCAGGCGAAGGCCGCGGGCGTCACGATCAACGTCAAGAACGATCCGAACTACTACGGCGACCAGTACCTCAAGCTCGCGTTCTCCGTCGACTTCTGGGGCACGCGCAGCTACCTCCCGCAGGCGGCCCTCGGCAGCATCCAGGGCGCGGCCTACAACGAGACCCACTGGGGCCTCACGGGCACGCCGTACCTGAGCCTCTACAAGCAGGCGGTGGCCGCTCCGAACGCCGCCAAGCGCCACGAGCTCGTGCTCGAGATGCAGAAGCTCGAGTACAACCAGGGCGGCTACATCATCCCGTTCTTCAACAACCTGCTCGACGCCTACAGCTCCAAGGTCGTCGGCTTCCAGGCCGGCAAGGGAACGCTGAACCTCGACGCGTTCGGGCATGGGTTCCGCACCATCTCCTTCGCCTAGCGGGCTCACCGCCTCGGCCGGGACGCCCCCTGCGGCGTCCCGGCCGGCGCGGACGCGCTCGCTGCGACTCGGCGGCATCTGGGGCTTCATGCTGCGCCGCGTGCTGCTCGGCGTGCTCGTGCTCGCGATCGTGTCCGTCGTCGTCTTCGCCGCGACGCAGGCGCTCGGCGATCCGGCCCGCGCGATCCTCGGGCGCCAGGCGACGCCCGAGAGCATCAAGGTGCTGCGCGCGCAGCTGCACCTCGACCGCTCCGTCTTCGCGCAGTACTGGTCGTGGCTCACGGGCCTCGTGCACGGCGACGCCGGCACGTCGTTCGCGGCCCAGGAGCCGGTCAGCTCGCTGATCGGCGAGCGGATCGTCAACTCCGCGTTCCTCGTCTTCCTCTCCGGCATCATCTCGATCCCGCTCGCGATCGCGATCGGCGCCTACGCGGCGCTCAAGCGCGACAAGCGCTTCGACAGCGCCACCTCGCTGATCACGCTGCTCTTCGCCGCGATGCCCGAGTACGTGATCGGGCTCTGGCTCGTCGTGATCTTCGCGACCACCGTCTTCCCGGGCGCGCTGCCGTCGATCACGCTGATCGCACCCGGCCAGCGGCCGTGGCACGACATGACGGCGATGGTGCTGCCGACGCTCACGCTCGTGCTCGCCGTCACGCCGTACGTCGCGCGCATCGTGCGCGCGTCGATGATCGAGGTGCTGGAGTCCGACTACGTCGAGATGGCGCGCCTCAAGGGCCTCAGCGAGCGCACGGTGCTGATGCGCCACGCGCTCCCGAACGCCCTCGGGCCGACGTTCCAGGTGATCGCGATCAACCTCGCCTACCTCGCCGGCGGCGTCATCGTCGTGGAGTACATCTTCAACTACGCCGGCATCGGCGGCGCGCTGCGCGACGGCGTCACGAACCACGACATCCCCGTCGTGCAGGCGATCGCCATGCTGATCGCCGCGGTCTACGTCGTGCTCAACCTGCTCGCGGACATCGCGACGATCATCGTCACCCCCCGCCTGAGGACGCGGCTGTGAGCGCCATCGCCGACACCGCGATCACGCTCGAGCTGACGGCGCCGGCGGCGCGGCGCCCGACGCTGCAGCTGCTGCGCAGCTCGCTCAGCCTCTGGCGCACGCGCATCGGCCTCGTGATCGTGCTCGCGCTCGTCGGCGTGGCCGTGCTCGGCCCGTACTTCGCGCCGCACTCCCCCACGGCGTTCGTCGGCCAGCCGAACACGCGGCCGTCCAACCTGCTGTTCGGCACCGACCACATCGGCCAGGACGTCTGGAGCCGCTTCCTCTGGGGCGGCGGGCAGCTGCTCGCCGTGTCCGCGATCGCCACCATCGTCGGCCTCGTGCTCGGCGTGCTGGTCGGCCTCGTCGCCGCCTACTCCCGCAACTTCCTCGACGACCTCCTGATGCGCACGATGGACATCATCCTGGCGTTCCCGCAGATCATGCTCGCGCTCGTCGCGATCACGACGCTGGGCGCGAAGTCGTGGCTGATCGTGCTCGCCGTCGGCCTCACGACGATGCCGCGTGTCGCGCGTGTCGCGCGCGGCGCGGCGCAGCCCGTGGTGGAGCGGGACTTCGTGGCCGCCGCGGAGGCGCTCGGCGTCTCGCGGCCGCGCATCCTGCTGGGCGAGATCCTGCCCAACATCCTCTCGCCGCTGATGGTCGAGGCGAGCCTGCGCCTGACCTACGCCATCGGCCTGATCGCCGCGCTCGCGTTCCTCGGCTTCTCGACCGACCCGAACGGCGCCAACTGGGGCACGATGATCCAGGAGAACCAGCTCGCGCTGGTCTCGCAGCCGTGGGGCGTCGTGCTCCCGATCGCCGCGATCGCGCTGCTCACGATCGGCACGAGCCTCGTCGGCGACGGCGTCGCGCGCGCTGCGATCGGCATCGATCGCGGTCGGGCCGCCGAGTGAGCGCCGCCGAGCCCGCAGTCGCCGTCGACAACCTGCGCATCGTGCTGCGCGACACCGAGATCGACATCGTCGACGAGGTGACGTTCACGATCTCCCCCGGCGAGGTGCTCGGCCTCGTGGGCGAGTCCGGCTCGGGCAAGACGACCGTCGGCCTCGCGCTGCTCGGCCACACGCGGCGCGGCGCGCAGATCGCGGGCGGCAGCATCCGCGTCGGCGACGTCGACGTGCTGTCGCTCTCGAGCGCCGGCAAGCGCGGCATCCGCGGGCGCGTCGTCTCCTACGTGCCGCAGGATCCCGCCGCGTCGCTGAACCCCGCCCTGCGCATCGGCCAGCAGCTGCGCGAGACGCTCGACGTGCATGGCTTCGGCTCGGGCGCCGAGGAGCGCGAGGCGCGCATCGCCGAGGTCATGCGCGAGGTCG
>DASXXY010000387.1:0-8077 GCA_036502805.1 Gaiellales bacterium
CGCGGCCCGCTCGCCTCGACGCCGTCGATGTCGTCGCCCCACGTGACGACGTTGCCGAGCAGGAGGTCGGGCATCGTCGGCCCGCTGGCGAGCAGCCAGTCGCGCTCGCCGAGCTCCGCGTCGATGCGGGCGGAGATGGCACTCACCGTGCGCTCGGCGCTGCGCTTGAGCGCCTCCTGCTCCTGCTCGCCGTCGATCATGTCCTCGACGTGGTACCAGCGGTAGTAGGCCGCCATGAGGTTCGAAGCGATGTAGGCGAGCCAGCGGTCGTAGAGCGCGTGCTCGGCCGTGCCGGGCGCCGGCGCGAGGTGCGCCTCCGGGTAGTGGTCGCCGATGTACATGAGGATCGCGATCGACTCGAAGAGGACGACCTCGCCGTCGACCATCGTCGGCACGGTGCCCGCCGGGTTGAGCGCGCGGTACTCGTCCCACGTCACGTCCACGCCCACCGTGACGACGCGATACTCGACGCCGGCCAGGCGCAGCGCCATGAGCGCCACGTCGGCGACGGACTCGGGCTTCCAGTAGAGCTCGATCATGTGGTGGGCCTCGCGTCGGGGTGGGATGCGGTCGGACGGGCGTCGCCCGCGGCGCTCGTGCGCGGCGGCGGGCTCCGAGCGTCTCACATCGGTGCACGCGCCGTCGCGGCGGTCGGCCGCGGGGGTCGTGCAGCAGCGCGGCGTCGTCTCACACCACGGTGTGGCATTGGTTCACGTTCACGCGGTCACGATGGTGAAAATGCTGCCCGTGTTCAGTCTGGATTGACAGCGAAGCGAGCCGTACTGTTCACTCGCTGCGCAGCACGCCCGATGTCGTCGCGCACACCAGCGCGCCAGGAGGGGACGAGGGAGGACGAGGATGGCAGACGACGAGGCCCCGGTCGTGATCGTCGGGGGCAGCCTGGTCGGTCTCTCGACGGCGGTCTTCCTGGGCGCCCAAGGCGTGCCGTCGCTGGTCGTGGAGCGACATCCGGGAACGGCCATCCACCCGCGCGCCGCGCTCGTCAGCCAGCGCTCGATCGAGCTCTTCCGCACGCTCGGCATGCAGGCCGAGATCGAGAGCGCGGCGGCCGCCGAGTTCGTCCAGAACGGCGCGATCATGTCGGTCGAGTCGCTCGGCGGCAAGGAGCTCGCGTGGTACTTCCGCTCGATCAACGAGGGCGTGGAGGATCTCAGCCCATCGCCGCGCCTGTTCGTGACGCAGATCGGGCTCGAGCCGATCCTCCGCCGGCGGGCGCAGGCCTACGGCGCCCGCCTCGAGTACTCGAGCGAGGTCGTCGGGCTCGCACAGGACTCGGACGGCGTCGACGTACGCGTGCGCGCCGGCGATGGAAGCGAGCGCACCGTGCGTACCCGCTACGCGGTCGCGGCCGATGGCGTGAAGAGCGGCGTCCGTGATCTGCTCGGGATCGCCAATCACGGCCACGGATCGTTCTCCGACAGCATCACGATCTACTTCCGCGCCGACGTCAATGCGCTCATCGGCGAGCGCAACCTGAGCGTGATCTACGTCTTCCACCCGCGCCTGACCGGGTTCTTCCGGTTCTCGCTGGCGGGCGACGCAGGCTTCCTCGTCGTCAACTCGACCGTCGGCGAGGACGGCGTGCGGTCGACGAGCCCGGGCGAGGATACGAGCGAGGAGCGCTGCATCGAGCACGTCCGGCGCGCACTCGGCGATCCCGAGATCCCGGTCGAGATTGAGAGCGTGCAGCGCTGGAGCTCGATGGCCAACTGGGCGGAGCGCCTGCAGGAGGGGCGCGTGTTCCTGGCCGGCGACGCCGCGCACGTGATGCCCCCGACGGGCGGCTTCGGCGGCAACGCGGGCATCCACGATGCCGACAACCTGGCCTGGAAGATCGCGGCCGTGCTGCGCGGGGATGCGGGACCGGGACTGCTCGCGACCTACGACGCCGAGCGCCGGCCGGTCGCGGAGTTCACCGTCGAGCAGGCCTACACCCGCTACGTGCTGCGGCTCGATCCCGCGCTCGGCACGGATGCCCTGATGCCGGTCGTGGAGGAGGCGACCGTCGAGCTGGGCTATCGCTACCACTCGGACGCCGTGGTGGCCGACGCGGGCGATGACGGCTCGCTCTGGGAGGATCCTCACCAGGCGACCGCGCGGCCCGGCTCGCGCGCTCCGCACGTCGCGCTCGCCGGGGCCGACGGGCAGTCGACGCTCGACCTCGTGCGGCGCGGGTTCGTGCTGCTCGCGGGGCCCGCCGGCGAGCCCTGGCGAGCGGTCGCCGGGGCAGCCGCAGCAGACCTCGGCATCGCGCTCGAGACGCACGTCGTAGCGGGCGTCGCGGAGTTCGCCGCGCGCTACGGCACCGGCGACTCCGGCGCGGTGCTGCTGCGTCCCGACGGCTTCGTGGCGTGGCGGTCGGTCACGGCGCCCGAGGACGGCGGGAGTGCGCTGCAGGCCGCGCTGGAGCGGATCCTGGATCGCGCCCATGCGACCGCTGGCGTCGCCGCAGGTTGACCTTTGCGCGGCGAGGCGGGCGGCACGTGCGTGTCCAGGGGGTTCGCCGAGCTCGACATCCGCACCTGGACGATGGCGTGCGTGCCCGGGCCGGAGCGGGCTGGGCGGGAGTCCGCGCGGGCCGCTGCCGCTAGCCGGCGAAGCGGCCGGTCGCCGCGAGCATGCGCTCGCTCATCTGGTCGCTCCCGCCGTGGCCCGAGTCGACGAGCTCCAGCTCGGCGCCGCGCCAGGCCCGGGCGAGCTGCCACGCGGCGTCGGCCGGACAGCCGAGGTCGAGGCGGCCGTGGATGATCACGCCCGGGATCCCGGCCAGGCGATCGGCCTCGTCGAGCAGCTGACCGTCGCGCAGCCAGGCCCGGTGGTGGAAGTAGTGCGTGACGATGCGCGCGAACGTCATGCGGAAGGCCGGGTCGCGGTAGCGCGGACTCGGCGTCCAGCCCGCCTCCAGCGAGAGCACTGCGTCCTCCCAGTCGCACCAGCTCTGCGCCGCCCGCTCGCGCACGGCTCGGTCGGGCTGCACGTGCAGCAGACGGTGATAGGCGGCGACGAGGTCGCCGTCGCGCTCGGCGGCGGGCACGCCCGCGCGGAAGCGCTCCCACTGCTCGGGGAAGAAGCGCCCGGTCTCGTGGTACAGCCAGTGGACGTCGGCCGACTGCGTGAGCGCAAGCGAGAGCAGCACGAGCTCGCTCACGCGCTCGGGGTGGCGCTCCGCGTAGGCGAGCGCCAGCGTCGTGCCCCACGAGGCGCCCCACACGAGCCAGCGGTCGATCCCGAGGTGCTCGCGCAGGCGCTCGAGGTCGCCGATCAGGCTCTCCGTCGTGTTGCCGGCGAGGTCGGTGTCGTGCGTGACGCGCGGCGTGCTGCGTCCCGCGCCGCGCTGGTCGAGCAGCACGATGCGGTAGCGGGCGGGATCGAACGAGCGCCGCATGCCGGTCGTGCAGCCGGAGCCCGGACCGCCGTGCAGCACGACGGCGGGCTTGCCCCGCGGGTTGCCGCACGTCTCCCAGTAGACGGCCTGGCCGTCGCCGACGTCGAGCAGGCCGTGCGCGTCGGGCTCGATCTCGGGAAACCGCTGCATGCCCGCGATCGTACGATGCGGACGTGACGATCGATCCGCGAGCCGACATCGGCCATGTCCACCTCAACGTCGCCGACCTCGACCGGGCGCTCGCGTTCTACGAGGGGCTGCTCGGCTTCGAGGTGCAGACGCGCACCGACTGGGGCGTGTTCCTCTCGGCCGGCGGCTATCACCATCACCTCGCGCTCAACATCTACTACAGCGCCGGTGCCGATCCGGCGCCGCGCGACGCGGCCGGGCTCCATCACTTCGCGATCCGCTACCCGACGTGCGAGGCGCTGCGCGAGGCCGCGCGCACGCTCGTCGCCGCGGGCGTGCCCGTGTGGCAGGCGGGGGACCACGGCTACTCGCTCGCGATCTACTTCCGGGATCCCGACGACAACGGCGTCGAGCTGACGTGGGACCGGCCGCACGAGGAGTGGGGGCCCGATCGCGGGCCGCTCGACGTCGAGGCCTTCCTCGCCGCAGGGTGAGCGTCGGGCCTCGAGCTGCCCTAGGCTCGCCGCATGAGCATCGCTGCCCCAGGCCCGCAGTCGGCGGCCATCGCACCCTGGCTGTCCGTGCTCCGCGGAGCCGAGGCCGTCGCGTTCTACCAGGCGGCGTTCGGGGCGGTCGAGCTGCACGGGCACGCCAACGAGGACGGGGAGATCGTCTCCCAGCTGGCGTTCGGCGGTGCGGAGTTCTGGGTCGCCGACGATCGCGCGTGCAGCCCCGAGACGCTCGGCGCCGGCTCCGTGCGGATGATCGTGCGCGTCGAAGATCCGGATGCGCTGTTCGCGCGCGCGGTGGCGGCCGGGGCGACGGTGGTCGCCGACATGTACGAGGATCACGGCTGGCGCATCGGGCGCGTGCGCGACCCGTTCGGGCATCACTGGGAGCTCGCGAGGCAGCTCTCGTGAGGCGAATGTCACCCGCCCGGGGTACGCGGCGCGGCCCGCGACCACGGAAGCTGCGGGGATGACCGAGGTCTACGCATTCGAGCACTGCCCGTTCCGCAACGCCGCGCACGCGGTCGCCGACCGGAGCGCCCTCGTCCGCCACGCCGCGCATGCGCTGTGGCCGGCCGCCCGTCGCGCCGAGCGCATCGAGCTCACGGACGCCGGCATCGACGCCTGGACGCTGACCGGGCAGACCCATCTCGCCTGGGACGACGTCACCGAGGTGCGCTCCGCGCGCACGCTGCTCGGTCGCGAGACGCTCCTGATCGACGGCGCCGGCGGGCAGATCGAGGTCGCGCCCGTGCTGCCCGGCTACGACGAGCTCGAGCGGCGCGTCCGCGCCGGTCGCGGCAGCGCGCTCGTCGCCGCCTGACCGATCGCGCACGACTCAGCGCGCGAAGCGCCAGCGCGTCTGCCCGAACGCACCCTTCGCGAAGCCGAAGGCGGTGACCGGCGCGAGCTCGTAGACGAGTGCGCTCGACTCGCCGTCCCGATGCACGAACTCGCCGCCGCGCACGGTGAAGCGCCAGTCCTCGCCGTACTTCGCGACGTAGGCCTCGGCGACGGGCTGCAGGCGCTCGTCGTCGCGCACGTTCACGGCCGCGCCCTCGACGACGACGTCGAGGCCCTCGCCGATGCGGTTGCGGCCCGTCGTCAGCGTGCAGAGCGGGCTGTGCTCGAGGTTGCGCGCCTTCTGCTCGCCGGGGCCCGTGCTGAAGAACAGCGATCCGTCGAGCCAGACGGCGATCAGCGGCGTGACGTGCGGGCGGCCGTCGCGCCGGACGGTCGAGATCCAGAAGATCTCGGCCTCCCGCAGGATCCGCTCGGCCTCGTCCCACGGCGTCGCGCTCGCCTCCCGGCTGCTGAAGCGCGCGTCGAGCTCGGTCTCGGGTTGCCTGGCCGTCATCGCCCGTCCTCCTCCGTTGCCGGTGTGGGTCTGCAGTCTGAACCGCTCGGACGGCTCGAACTCATCGGCCGCCACGCAACAACGGAGGTCGCAGCAACGGGGTCTGACCCGCAATGTGCGGGTCAGACCCGCAACGCGCGGGTCAGACCCCGTTGTTGCGTACGTGACATTCGCTACGAAGGGGCTCATCGCTGCTGTCGCCACCCGGGGCCCGCTGCGCGCGGGGCGGGCTAGGGTGCGGAGCGATGCGACGGAACCTCCCGGCCGCCGGCGAGCACCGCTCGCTGGCGCTCTTCGCGCTGACGCTCGGGGTCTTCCTGGTCACGCTCAACGTGACGGTCGTGATCGTCGCGCTGCCATCCCTGCAGGCCGACCTGCACATCCGCACCGACGAGGCGGCGTGGGTCATCGACGCCTACAACCTCGTCGGGGCGAGCCTGCTCCTGTGCGCGGGCTTCCTGGCCGACCGCTTCGGCCGCAAGCGCATGCTGTGCGCCGGCTACGCGTCGTTCGCGACCGGCGCCGTGCTGTGCGCGCTCGCGCCGGGCGGCGGCTGGCTGATCGCGTTCCGCGTGCTGATGGCGGTCGGCGGCACGGCGCTCACGCCGACGAGCCTCTCGATCGTCGCCAACCTCTACCCGGAGCCGCGCGAGCGGGCGCGCGCGATCGGGCTCTGGGGCATCTCGTCCGGCCTCGGGACGGGCCTCGGGCCGATCGTCGGCGGCTCGCTCACCGATGCGTTCGGCTGGCGCTCGGTGTTCGCCGCCAACGCGATCGCCGGCGTCGTCGCGCTCGCGATCGTGATCCGCGTCGTGCCGCGCTCGCGCAGCGCCGTCGCGCGCCGCATCGACGTCGCCGGGCAGCTGCTCGTCTCGGGCTTCCTGGCGACGCTCACCTACGCGCTGATCGAGGCCCCGCGCTACGGCTTCGGATCGCCGCGCATCGTCGTCGTGGGCGCGCTCGCGCTCGCGCTGCTCGTGGCCTTCCTGGCCGTCGAGCTGCGCATCGACGAGCCCCTGATCGACCTCGGCTTCTTCCGCGACCGGCAGTTCGCGGGCGCCATCTTCCTGTGCGCCGGCATGTTCTTCAGCTACGGCGGCTTCATCTACTTCAACGCGCTCTTCCTGCAGGACGTGCGCGGCTACTCGGCGCTCGCGGCGGGCTTCCTGAGCCTCCCGGCGGCGCTGCCGGCGCTGATCGGCGGCCCGATCTCGGGCTGGATCGTCGGGACGCGCGGGCCGCGCGGCGTGCTCACCGGCGGCATGCTCGTGCTCGGCGCGGGCGTCGGCTCGCTCGCGCTGCTGGCCGAGGACGCCGCCGTCGGCTGGCTGCTCGCGGCCTATCTCGTCGTGGGCATCGGCTACGCGGTGCTGAGCGCGCCCGTCAACACCGTCGCCGTCTCGAGCATGCCGCGCGACCAGGCGGGCGTGGCCGCCGGCGTCGCGAGCTCGGCGCGCAACATCGGCATCGTGCTCGGCATCGCCGTGCTGGGCGCGATCGTCAACGGCCGCGTGCCGGTCGTGCTGACGCCAGGGAGCGGCGTCTCGAGCGCAGCGCTCGGCGTCTTCCGCACGACCTACGTCGATGCGCTCCACATCGCCTACGTCGTGGCAGCCGTCGTCGTGCTCGTGGGCGCGGTCGTCGCGGCCCTCACGATGCGGCCGGCGCCGCCCGGCAGCCGCGAGCTTCCGGCGGGCTGACGCGCCTTCCGGCCCCCGGGGACGTCGCAACCGCCCCGCGGCCCGGCGGCCTCGTCGTCCGCATCGCCGGCGAGGCGTTGCGGCTGCTCCGCGACGCGGTCACGCGCGCCGTACGACCTTCACAGCTCGATCATGGCGCGAAGGCCGTCGCCCCCGCCGGCCGCTGCGATCGCGTCGTTGACGCCGGCGAGCGGGAAGCGCGACGAGATCAGCTCGTCGAGCCGCAGGCGCCCGTCGAGGTAGAGGTCGGCGAGCAGCGGGATGTCGAGGGACGGGCGCGTCGAGCCCAGCTTGCTGCCGAGGATGCGGATGCCGTCGTGGGCGATGCCGGCCGTGTCGATCTGCACGGTGGCGCCCGCTGCCGGCATGCCCACGATGACGACCGTGCCGCCGCGGCGGACGAGCCGCAGCGCCTGGTCGACGGCCGCGGTCGCGCCGGCGGCCACGATGGCGCAGTCGACGCCATGGCCTCCGCTGAGCTCGCGCACGACGGCGACGGCGTCTTCGTGCGAGGCGTCGACGACGTGCGTCGCACCGAAGGCGGTCGCCGCGGCGAGCTTGGCCGCGGCGACGTCGATCGCGACGATCGGCTCGGCGCCTGCCAGCACGGCGCCCTGGATGCAGTTCACGCCCACGCCGCCGGCGCCGATCACGGCGACGCTGTCGCCGGCCTCGACCTGGCCCGTGTTGACGACCGCGCCGTAGCCCGTGACGACGCCGCAGGCGAGCAGGCACGCGCGGTCGAGCGGCAGGCCGGGCGGCACGCGCACGGCCTGGGAGTGGTGGACGACGACCTCCTCGGCGAAGCCGCCGGTGCGCAGGCCCTGATGGATCTCGGCGCCGCCGGCGGTGCGCAGCGGGCTGCGCTCGTCGAGCGCGAAGCGCGCGCCGCAGAGCGCGGGCTGGCCGCGCAGGCAGATGTGGCACTCGCCGCAGGCGCGCACGAGCGTGATCACGACGCGGTCGCCCGGCACGA
>DASXXY010000388.1:0-14192 GCA_036502805.1 Gaiellales bacterium
AGCTCTGGCACCGGACCGTGCAGATCGGCGAACGCGCGCACGCACGCCTCGAGCTGCGCTCGGCCCTGGCTGCGGCTCGCGGCGTTCGCGACGGGCGAGCGCAGCGCCGCATCGTGCGCGGCGTCGAGGGCCAGGAACGCCGGCGGCGAATCCCAGGCCGCCGCGACGAACGGCAGCGTCAGATGGCCGGCGCTCCAGAGCGCGTCGTCGAGGAAATGCGCGAGCGCGCCAGGCCCCGTGAGGGCGCCCGCCTGATGCGCGGCCTCGAGGCCGCCGGAGTGCGCGAACCCGCCCGTCGGGAAGGACGAGTCGGCCAGCTGGAGGGCGATCCAGTCGATCGGCATCAGAACAGCGAGAACCTCTGCGCGAGCGGCAGGACGCTCGCGGGCGTCGAGCGGAGGACGACGCCGTCGGCACGCACCTCGTAGCTCTCGGGATCGACCTCGATCACGGGCAGCGCGTCGTTCAGCAGCATGTCGCGCTTGCCGAGCCCGCGCGTCGAGTGCACGGCGACGAGGCGCTTGGCGAGGCCGAGCGAGGTGACCGTCTCCTCGGCCAGCGAGCGGCGCGAGACGAACGCGATGGACGTCTCCGCCGTCGCCCGGCCCATCGCCCCGAACATCGGCCGCATCACGAGCGGCTGCGGCGTGGGGATGGACGCGTTGGCGTCGCCCATCTGGGCCCACGCGATCAGGCCGCCCTTGATCACGAGCTCGGGCCGCGAGCCGAAGAAGGCGGGCTTCCAGAGCACGATGTCGGCGAGCTTGCCGACCTCGAGCGAGCCGATCTCATCGGCCATCCCGTGCGCGATCGCGGGGTTGATCGTGTACTTCGCGATGTAGCGGCGCACGCGCAGGTTGTCGTTCGCGCCCGTCTCGCCCTCCAGGCGCCCGCGCTGCTCGGCGTTCGAGTGCGCCGTCTGCCAGGTGCGCGTGATCGTCTCGCCGATGCGCCCCATGGCCTGGCTGTCGCTCGCGATCATCGAGATCGCGCCGAGGTCGTGGAGCACGTCCTCGGCGGCGATCGTCTCGGCGCGGATGCGGCTCTCGGCGAACGCGACGTCCTCGGGAATCCCGCGATCCAGGTGGTGGCAGACCATCAGCATGTCGAGGTGCTCGTCGAGCGTGTTGACGGTCAGCGGGCGCGTCGGGTTGGTGCTCGACGGCAGCACGTGCGGCTCGCCGCAGACGCGGATGATGTCGGGCGCGTGGCCGCCGCCCGCACCCTCCGAGTGGTACGTGTGGATCGTGCGGCCGGCGATCGCGTGCAGGCTGTCGTCGACGTAGCCGGACTCGTTGAGCGTGTCGGTGTGGATCGTGACCTGCACGTCCTCCGCGTCGGCGATGCGCAGGCAGGCGTCGATCGTGGCGGGCGTCGTGCCCCAGTCCTCGTGCAGCTTGAGGCCGACGACGCCGGCGCGCACGTGGTCGTCGAGACCGGTCGCCGACGAGCTGTTGCCCTTGCCGGTGAGGCCGATGTTGACGGGCAGGACGTCGGTCGCCTGCAGCATCCGCGCGATGTAGAACGCGCCCGGCGTGCAGGTCGTGGCGTTCGTGCCGCTGGAGGGGCCCGTGCCGCCACCGATCAGCGTCGTCACGCCGGCGGCGATCGCCTCGTCGGCCTGCTGCGGGCAGATCAGGTGGATGTGCGCGTCGATCGCGCCGGCCGTCACGATCAGGCCCTCGGCCGCGATCGCATCGGTCGTCACGCCGACCACCATGCCGGGCGTGACGCCGGCCATCGTGTCGGGGTTGCCGGCCTTGCCGATGCCGGCGATGCGGCCGTCCTTGATGCCGATGTCGGCCTTGCGGATGCCGGTGACGTCGACGATCAGCGCGTTCGTGATCACGCAGTCGAGCGCGTCGGCGTCGGCGCGGCCGACGGCCTGGCCCTGGCCGTCGCGCAGCACCTTGCCGCCGCCGAACTTGCACTCGTCACCGTAGGTCGTGGCGTCGGACTCGACCTCGATCACGAGCGCGGTGTCGCCGAGGCGCACGCGGTCGCCCGTCGTCGGGCCGAACATGCCGACGTACTGGCCGCGCGGGAGCGCGCGGCTCATGCGAGCACCCCGGCCGCGGGCGAGGTCGCCGTGGCGACGAGATCGACGCTGCGCTCGACGCCCGGCTCGAAGCGCACGGCCGTGCCGGCCGGGATGTCGAGGCGCATGCCGGCCGCCGCGGCGCGGTCGAACTCGAGCGCCGTGTTGACCTCGGCGAACGGATAGTGGCTGCCGACCTGGATCGGCCGGTCGCCGCGGTGCACGACGGCGACGCACGCGGTGCGCCGCCCCGCGTTGATCTCGACCGGCTCGCTCGCGAGCTCGAATGCGCCCGGCGCGAGCCCGGCGAACTGCTCGCCGAAGAGCGCGCGCTCGGGCACGGGCAGGAAGCTGCCGTAGAGCGCGAGCGCGAGGTCGCCCTGCTCGGACGCGATCGGCGCGTGCACGGTGACGAGCTTCGTGCCGTCCCGGAACGTGCCCTCCACCTGCACCTCGGCGACGAGCTCGGCGACGCCGGGCATGACCTCGCTACGGCCGAGGTAGCGCCGCCCCTCGTCCATCAGCTCGGCCACGGACGCGCCGTCGCGGATGCGCTCGAGCAGCACGGTCGCGATCAGCGCCACGGCCTCCGGGTAGCTCAGCCGCAGGCCGCGCGCGAGGCGCTTCTGCGCGACCGATCCCGCGCCGTGGAGCACGAGCTTGTCGAGCTCCCTTGGTGTCAGGTGCACGTGCGTCTCCTCTCAGAAGCGACGGGTCGAGGGGTGATCGCCGACGATGCCGGCGACGCAGGCGGTGGCGAGCGCGACGCGCTCGGCGAGCACGGCGGGCGTGCGGGCCGCGATGCGCACGAGGCAGCCGCCGGCGAGCGGCGAGACGACATCGAGGAACGCGACGCCAGGCGCGATGCGGTGCGCCGGGCGCTCGGCGGCGAGCAGATCGGCAGCGGCGGCGGCCGCGAGCGGCCCGAGCAGGACGACGGTCGCCCAGCCGTCGAAGGCGCCCATGCGGCGGGCGACGGAGCCGTGCGCGGCATCGAGCAGCAGGCCGTCGTCGAGCACCGCCCGGCCGTCGACTCGGACGCGCACGCGCACGTCGCACGAGGCGGCAGCCCAGCGCTCGCCGGCGGCGACGCGCCCGGCCTCGAGCGCGTCGACGGCGACGAGCGTCGCGCCGGGCGCCAGGTCGGCGTCGATCAGCGAGCTCACGCGCGCGCCCGCGAAGGCCACGAGCGGGTCGGGCAGCAGCGCGAGCAGCCCGCCCGCGGCGACGTCGCAGACGACGGCCTGGCGGGCCGTGCCGCGGTAGGCCTTCGTGGAGCCCTGCGTCGTCACGAGCGCCTGCGCGCCCGCCCCCACCGAGACGGCGAGCCGCACGTCGTCGCCGTCGACGAGACCGCCGCCGAGCGAGCTCGTGTAGGCCCAGGCCGCGCTGCCGGCGTTGGCCGGGCAGAGCAGCCGCAGCGGGCTGCGCGCGGAGCGCTCGACGAACGCCGAGCGGCCGGCGACGAGCTCGGCGCGCAGGCGCGCGTGACCGGGCGGCAGGGCCGCGGGGTCGGTGGCCGGACGGACGGTGCTGGGCGCGAGCAGGGCGCTCCTCCACGGGCTCGATTCGAGCTGACCTGGCAGAGAGAGATCGGGCGCCGTCGCCGCGGGCCGCCGGCATCGCCGACCCGCCGGCGAGCCTAGCGCATGCGTGCCGAGGACTGCTCGCGCGGCAGGGGTACGGTTCGGCGGACATGCCCCGCGCCCGATCACGCCGCATGCGCCCGAGCGCCCTCGGCCGTTTGGCTGCACTCGCACTGCTGGCCGTCGCATGCCCGACTGCGACTGCGACGGCGGCGGATTGGCCGTCGCCCAACGCAAACGCCGCCGGCACGCGCGCCGCGCCGCACTCGCCGCTGCGTGCCACGACAGTCCCCCGGCTGCGCCGCATCTGGCGCTGGCGGATTCCCGATTTCATCGCCTTCGACGGGCTGATGTCGTCGACGCCGCTCGTGCTCGGCCGCGACGTCTACGTGCAGACGCTGCGGAGCAACGTCTACGCGCTCGACGCGACGACCGGCAGGCTGCGCTGGCAGCGCCACTTCGACCGCATGAGCAGCGGGCCGAACGGCCTCACGAGTGCCGGCGGGCGCCTCTACGGCACGACGGACATCGCCGTCTTCGCGCTCGACGCGCAGACCGGGCGCGTCGTCTGGCAGCGCACCGTCACGCCGCCGCGAGAGCCGATGGACATCGCGCCGCTCGTCGCGAACGGGCTCGTCATCGTGGGCACGACCGCACCCCGGCCTGGCGGCAAGGGCTCGGTCGTCGCGCTCTCGGCCACGACCGGCGCCGTGCGCTGGCGGCGCTCGACGGTGCCGGGCGCCTGGGCGAATCCGCGCGTCGCCTCGGGCGGGGGCGTGTGGTGGACGCCGACCGCGGATGGCGCCGGCGCCATCTACGCCGGCGTCGGGAATCCGCTGCCGTGGGGCGGGACGGCGGCGCAGCCGAACGGCGGCGCCTATCGCGGGGCCGATCTCTACACCGACTCGCTGCTCGCCATCGATGCCGCCACGGGGCGCATCCGCTGGCACGACCAGGTCGTCCGGCACGACGTCCGCGATCAGGACTTCACGCTGCCGCCCGTGATCACGTCGGTGAAGGGTCGCGCGCTCGCGATCGGCGGCGGCAAGGGCGGCCAGGTGATCGCGTGGGACCGCCGCAGGCATCGCCGCGTCTGGAAGACCGCGGTGGGCGTCCATCGCAACGACGCCGGCCCCCTGCCGGCCCGGCGCGTCTCGGTCTGCCCCGGCCTCTACGGCGGCGCACTCACGCCGATGGCCGTCGCACGCGGCCTCGTCTTCGTGCCGGTCGTCGACGCGTGCATGAGCGGCAGCGCGACGGGCTACGAGTCGCTCGGCGCGGTGAATCTCGGCAAGCGGGGCCGTGGCGAGCTCGTCGCGCTCGACGTCGCGACGGGTCGCGTGCGCTGGCGCCGAGCCCTGCCCTCGCCGGCGTTCGCATGTGCCACGGTCGCCGCCGACGTCGTCTTCGCGCCGACCTTCGACGGCTTCGTCCGGGCGTTCGCGGCCGACACGGGCAGGCCGCTCTGGAGCGCCCGCGAGCCCGCGGGCATCAGCGCGTGCCCCGCGGTGGCGGGAGATCTCCTGGTCGTGGCCGCCGGAACCGACCCGGGCACCCTGCGCAACCCGGACTACGTCGTCGACGCGTACGCGCTGCGCTGAGCCAGGATCGCGCGCAATAGATAGCGGTCCTAGAGAGCGCCGGTCGCTTGCTAGCATTGCCGCCGTGATCCCGCCTGCCGTCGAGCCACGTCGCGTGTTGCCGTGAGCGACGATCGCGAGGCGTCCGCCGATCTGGAAGGGCTGTCGGAGGCGTGGCACGACTTCCTCGCCGCGCTGCGCGAGTCGCGTCAGCCGAGGCGCGACCCGGGCGACCTGTCGCTGGCGCAGTACCGCGTGCTCGCGCCGCTCGTGCCGGCGTCCTCGCTGCGGGTGGGCGAGCTCGCCGCGGCTGCCGGGATCCGCGGGCCGACCGCGACGCGCATCCTCGACGGCCTCGCGCGCAGCGCGCTCGTCCGGCGCACGCACTCCAAGCGCGATCGCCGCGAGGTTCGGATCTCGCTCACGCCCGAGGGCAGGACGGCCGTGACCGCCAAGCTGAACGCCATGGAGCAGGCCCGGCGGGAGATGTTCGGCAAGCTCTCGAAGGACGAGCGCGAGCACGTCACGCGCTTCCTCGGATTGATGTCCGACGTCGTGGGGAGGCTGTAGCCATGGCGGACCCCGGCAGCGACAACCTGGCCTCGGCGCGCGACATCGGACGACGGCTCGTGGCCAACGTCGAGCAGGTCGTGCACGGCAAGCACGACGAGGTCTCGCTCGTCGTCGCCGCGTTCGCGGCGTCCGGCCACGTGCTGCTCGAGGACGTGCCCGGCACGGCCAAGACGGTCCTCGCGCGCGCGCTCGCGACGAGCATCGAGGGCGGCGTCGCGCAGCGCATCCAGGGCACGCCCGATCTGCAGCCGACGGACGCGACCGGTCTCGCCGTCTTCGACCCGCGCTCGCGCGAGTTCGAGTTCCGGCCGGGGCCGCTGTTCGCGAACGTGGTGCTCGTGGACGAGATCAACCGCGCCATGCCGCGCACGCAGTCGGCGCTGCTCGAGGCGATGGCGGAGCGCCAGGTGACGGTCGACGGGACGACGCGGGCGCTGCCCGACCCGTTCCTGCTGATCGCGACCGAGAACCCGATCGACCTCGAGGGCACCTTCCCGCTGCCGGAGGCCCAGCTCGACCGCTTCGCGATCCGCACGGCGCTCGGCTATCCCGACGTCGACCAGGAGATCCGCATCCTGCTCGAGCAGCGCCAGGGGCACCCGCTCGACGATCTCGGCCCCGCCGTCACGGTCGAGCAGACGCGTGCGCTGCGCAGCGCCGTCGGCGACGTCTACGTGGACGACCTGCTGCTGCGCTGGATCGTCGAGCTCGTGCGCGCGACGCGCGAGCTCGAAGGCGTCCTGCTCGGCGCGTCGGTGCGTGGATCGCTGGCCCTCCAGCGCGTCGCGGCCGCACGCGCGCTGCTCGCCGGGCGCGACTACGTCGCGCCCGAGGACGTCGAGGCGCTCTTCCTGCCCGTCCTCGGTCACCGCCTGCGCGTCGACCCGACGGCGTTCGCCGAGGCCGGGGTCGCGACGCGCGACGAGCTGCTGGCGCGCGTTCGCGCTGCCGCCCTCGAGCGTGCGCCCGCGCCGCCGGCCGACGCCGGGGCACGCTCCGCCCACGCCGTGGGCGGAGCGCAGTGAGCGCGGTCGCCGCGCCCGTCGCCCCGTTCCCCCTCGTCCCGCGGTTCCAGATCGAAGGGATCTCCGGCGGCGTCCTCCAGGGCCTCCGCCGGGGCCGCGGCAGCGAGCCGGTCGCGACCCGGCCGTATCGCAGCGGCGACTCGATGCGCACGATCGACTGGGCTGCGTCGGCGCGGCTCTCCGCGGCGCACGGCGACGACCGCTTCGTCGTGCGCGAGTACCGCGCCGAGGAGGCGCCGCGCGTCGTCGTCGTGCAGGACCTGCGTCCCGAGATGGGGCTGCACGATCCCGCGCTGCCATGGCTGCACAAGCCCGCGGCCGTCCGCGCCGTGCTCGCGGCCATCGGCGCGAGCGCCCGCAACGCCCGGGCACGCCTCGCGGTCGCCGCCGCGACGAGCGCGGGAACGGAGCTGCGCTGGCTCGCGGAGCGCGACCCGCTGCCGGCGACAGAGACCCTCGATGCGCCGCCGGACGCGCTCGTGCTGACGTTCGCCGCCCTCCGCCGGCGCCGCGAGGACCTGCCCTCGGGCACGTTCGTCTTCGTCGTCTCCGACTTCCTCGAGGCGATGCCCGCGGCCGTCTGGACAGAGGCCCTCGCGCGCCGCTGGGACGTCGTGCCCGTCGTCGTGCAGGATCCCGTCTGGGAGGCGAGCTTCCCCGCCGTCGGCGGCCTGCTCGTGCCGGTCGCCGACCCACGCGACGGCAGCGTCCGGCCCATCCGCATGCGCGCACGTGCTGCGCGGCGGCTCGCAGCCGAGCACGAAGAGCGCCGTGCTCAGCTGCTGCTGAGCTTCCAGCGGGCCGGCCTCGACCCCGTGCTCGTCGAGACGTCGGCGCCCGCGGACGTCGCGGGCGCGTTCGAGCGCTGGGCCGCCGGACGGCTGGCCCGGCGGGGCCGCTGGTGAGAGCGGCGCGGCTGCGGGCGGCCTGCCTGGCGGCGCTCGCCGGCGCTGCGCTCGCGCTCGCTGCGACGGCCGTCCCGGCGCCGGCCGCGGAGAGCTCGCCCGCGCTGACCGTGCGCGCATCGTTCCAGCCCCAGCCCGCGCGCTTCGGCGAGCACATCACGGCGCACGTGCAGGTGCTCGCAGACACGCGCCGCGTCGATCCCCGATCGGTCGTCGTCGTCTCGGGCCTCGCGCCGCTCGTGATCCTGGGCACGCAGCGCGTGAACGAGTCCGCGGCCGGCGTCGCGCGCATCGTCGTGACGCTCCAGGCGGTGTGTGATGCGGACGCATGCCTGCCGCTCAAAGGGCCGCGAACGGTGCAGCCGGCGGCCGTGCTCGTGCGTGCGCGCGGGCGCGACGGCAAGGCGCTGAGCGCGCAGGCGACGTGGCCCGTCCTGCGCGTCGCGTCCCGCCTCACGGCGGCCGACCTCGCTCCTGCGGAGCCGCCGTTCCGGGTGCCGTCGCAGGCGCTGCCGGCGACGTACCGCGTCGCGCCGCACCGTCTCGAGGTCGCGCTGCTGGCCGCCGCCGCCGTGCTGGCGGCAGCGGCGCTCGCCCTCGTGGGCAGCGCGTTCCGCCGGCGCCGGCGCGCCGAGCGGCTGCCGGCGCCGCTCACGCTCGCCCAGGCGATCGAGGCCGTGCGCGGCGCGAAGAGCGCCGCTCCGCCGCTCCGGCGTGAGGCTCTCGAGCGCCTCGCGAGGGTGCTCGGGCCGGTAGCCGGCGATGCGGAGCCGGCCGCGGCGGCACGGGCGCTGGCCTGGGGGCGATCGCAGCCCTCCGCGGACGCGATGGAAGCGGTCGCCGCGCAGGCCGAGCGCGGGGAGAGCCCCGCGTGATCGGCATCCTCGCGCGCCCGTCCCTGCCGCTGGCCGACGCCGGGCGGCTGCGCGGCGCCGCCGGTCGCACGCTCGCGCTCCGCTGGATCCTCGCGCTGCTCGCAGCGGCGCTGCTGCTGCTCGCGCTGCTCGCTGCCAGGACCGGCCGCACGACCAACGCCGCGCTCCTGCCGGCCGGCTCGCGCAGCGTCGTGGTGCTGGATCTCTCGGCCAGCCTCTCGTCCGACACGTTCTCGCGCGAGGGCGCGACGATCGGGCGCCTGGCCGACTCGGGCGGGCGCATGTCGCTCGTCGTCTTCTCGGACCTCGCCTACGAGGCGATGCCCCCGGGGACGCCCGCGTCGGAGCTGCGGCCGATCGCCAGGCTCTTCACCCTGCCGCGCAGGGCGAGCGCCACCGGGGCCGCGCAGACGCTGCCGCTGAACCCGTGGACGAACACGTTCACGTCGGGCACCAGCATCTCCACCGGCCTCGGGCTCGCGGGCGAGATCCTGCGCGACCAGCACGCGACGAGCGGTCAGATCGTGCTCGTGAGCGACCTCGCCGACGACCCGAACGACCTTCCGCGCATCACCCAGACGCTGCTGCAGCTGCGCCGCGAGCACGTCACCGTGCACGCGATCGCGCTCGATCCGGCGGTCGGCGATGCGGCGTTCTTCCAGCGGCTGCTCGGGCGCCTCGGCAAGGTCTCGCTCGCCGGCCTCCCGACCGTCGGCGCGCAGGGGTCGGTGCCGACCAACCACGCCGGTGCGCCTCGCCGCCTGATCGCGCTGGCGGGCGCCCTGCTCGCGCTGCTCGCCGCGAACGAGCGCTTCGGCGCCCGGCTGCCGCTGCCGCGCCGCATCGGGACGGCCTCGTGATGCTGCGGCGGCTCGTGCCTGCCGCCGTGTGCGCCGTGCTCGCCGCGGTCCTCGCGCTGACGGCGCTGTCCGTCCGCGATGCCTCCGACGCCGCGACGCGCGCCCAGGTCCAGGCCGCCCGGCATCCGACCTCGCCGCATGCCTTCGCGCTCGGCGGCCCGCTCCCCGCAGGCGTGCCCGAGTGGCTGCTCGGCCTCTCCGACGACCGCGCGTTCGCGCGCGCCCTCGACCAGGCGCGCTCGGCGCAGGCGCTCGCGAGCGCCCCCGGGCCGGACGCCCAGCGCGTCAGCGGCGAGGCCCAGGCCGCGCTCGCCCCCTTCGCGGGCGACGGCGCCGACGCCGCGCGGGCGGATCTCGCCGCGACGCTCGGCGGGGTGCTCGCGTTCCAGGACTCGCGCGCGCAGACCGGCAGCGCGACCAACACCGACCGCGCCACGGATGCCTTCCGCCGAGCCGTCGAGGCCGATCCGCTCGCCGACGCCGCGGCCTACGACCTCGAGCTGCTGCTGCGCCGCGAGACGGCGTCCGGCATCCGCCACGGCGGCTCGCCGACGCCGGGCGGCGGCGGCCGCGGCCGTCGCGGTGCCGCGGCGGGCACCGCGGGCAGTGGCTACTGACGTGCTCGGCATCAGCCTCCTCACGCCGTACGCGGCGCTCGTGGGCCTGCTCGGCGCGCTGCCGCTGGCGGCCTGGGCGGGCGGTCGCCGCCGCGGGGCGCGGGTCGCACGGGCGCTGGGCCTGCCGGCCTCCGTCGCGGGCGACTGGGTCGTTCCGGCCGCGCTCGTGCTCGTCTCAGCGCTCGTCGCCCTGGCCGCCGCGCAGCCCGTGCACGCACGCACGCAGAGCCGCGCGGTGCGCACCGACGCGCAGGCGCTCTACGTCCTCGACACGTCGCCCTCGATGCTCGCCGCCGCCGGCCCGGGCGCGCAGGACCGCCTCGAGCAGGCGCGGCGGATCGTGCTCGCCATGCAGGCGGCGACGCCGGAGATCCCCGCGGGCGTCGCCTCGTTCACCGACCGCGTGCTGCCGGATCTCTTCCCCTCCGCCGATGCGGCCGCGTTCGCCTCCACCGTCACCGCCGCGATCAAGGTCAACGAGCCGCCGCCGCGCGACACGCACGTCAAGGCCACGAGCTTCGCGGCGCTCGGCGACGCGGTGCACTCGGGCTTCTTCGCCCCCGGCGCGTCGCGGCGCGTCATGGTCGTCGTCAGCGACGGCGAGAGCCGCACGTTCGACGCCCAGGCACTCGCCAGGGCCTTCGCGTCACATCCGGCGACGAGCCTCGTGGCGATCCGCGTCGGCACCTCCCGCGACCGCATCTGGCGGGGCAGTTCGGCGAATCCCGGCTACACGCCCGACCCCGGCGCGGCCCGCTCGCTGAGCGCGCTGACAGGCGCGACGGGCACGCTGGCGCCGGACGCGGCCGCCGGCGCCCGGGCCGTCCGTGCCGCGGTCGGAGAGGGCCGCGCGACGCGTCAGGGCACGACCTCCGGCCGCACCGCGCTCGCGCCCTACGTGCTGGCGTTCGCCCTGCTGCCGCTCGCCGGGCTCCTGCTCGTGCGGAATTTCCTGTAGCCGCTGTAAGATCCCCCGACCGCGCGCTAGAGTGCCGATCCATGATCAGGGGAACAGATAGGCCTAGCACGAAAATGC
Organism: Gaiellales bacterium; assembly: GCA_036502805.1. GTDB lineage: Bacteria > Actinomycetota > Thermoleophilia > Gaiellales > JALYLC01 > JALYLC01. The sequence goes on from DASXXY010000388.1 coordinate 11,096, forward strand.
TTCCGCGCCTCCGCTCGAAGCTGACGATCCTCGCTCTGACGGTTGTCGCCGGCGCTGCGCTGGCCGGGGGAAGCCTTGCCGCCAACTCGGCGACGAGCGGCGCGGTGGGCGATTGGAGCACGTTCGGCGGCACCGTCGACCAGAACCGGCACTCGCCGTTGACGGACATCACGCCCGCCAACGTCGGCCAGCTCGGACTCGCCTACTCGGTCGACTTCGCGAAGCTCGACCCGACGATCAAGAAGGGCCAGCAGTCCTTCCCCCTGATCATCGGCGGCACGCTCTACATGACGACCGCGGACGATCACATCTACGCGCTCGACGCCGCCACGGGAACCGTCAAGTGGATGTGGCAGCCGGCGAACCGCGCGGTCTTCAAGAACTTCGGCGTCGTCGCCAACCGCGGCGTCGCGTACTGCGACGGCAACATCTACCTCGCGACGCTCGACATGCACCTCGTCGAGATCGACGCGTCGACGGGCAAGCTCATCCGCCAGGTGCTGATGTCGCAGGCCGTGCCGAACGCCTCGGCCTCCTTCGGGTACTCGGAGACGAGCCCGGCCGTCTGCTACGACCACACGCTGCTGATCGGCGCCGCCGGCTCCGACTACGGCGTGCGCGGCTTCTTCATGGCCTGGAAGACCGACCTCAGCCCCGCCTGGTCGCACCCCTACTGGACGATCCCGCCCGAGCAGCAGTCGTGGCGGCGGCTCGGCCGCACCGTCGGCGGCGGCGCCGACTGGACGCCGAGCGCCGTCGACACGACGACCGGCATGGTGTATTTCGACACGGGGCCCCCGGCGCCGCTCTACGAGCCCTCGCTCCGCCCCGGCCTCAACCCGCGCACCGACTCCGTGATCGCGCTCGACGCGCACACCGGCAAGCAGGTCTGGTGGCAGCAGCAGCTCGCGAACGACCAGTGGGGCTACGACACCTCGCAGCCGCCCATGGTCTACACCGCGAAGATCGGCGGCAAGAGCCAGCGCATCGTCTCCGTGGCTACCAAGGAGGGCCTCTGGTTCGCGTATGACGCGAAGACGGGGCGCCCGATCTACCAGCGCGTGAAGGTCATCGACCAGATCGAGCACCCCTCGCTGCGCCCCGGCCAGCCCGTCGTCATCTACCCCTCGTCGCTGGGCGGCCTGAACTACTCGCCGGCGTCCTACGACCCGACGACGAACCGCGTCTTCAACGCCGCGGCCGAGACGGCGTCCGTCGTCGTGCAGTCCAAGCTGACGGCTGCCGAGAAGACGCGCCACCTGCTCAAGGGCGACGTCTTCCTGGGCGTCGAGAACGGCAACTTCGGCCAGTACCTGAAGGGCTTCAAGGATCACGGCAGCATCGACGCGATCGACGTCGCGACCGGCCAGGTCGCGTGGAAGTTCTCGACGCCCGAGCCCGAGCGCGGGGGCGTCACGACGACCGCCAGCGGGCTCGGCTTCGCGGGCGACGGCGATGGCGTCCTGCGCGCCTTCGACACCAAGACGGGCACGATCCTGTGGCACTTCCAGACCGGCCACCAGATCGCGGCGGGCACGTCGATCTTCACGGCCGGCGGCAAGGAGTACGTCGCCATCACGAGCGGCGGGACGCCGACCTCGTCGAACGGCGGCTTCGCCTCGGTGCTCGACGTGTTCGTCGTCGGCGGCAGCCAGAAGGAGCTGCCGCCGCCGGTCGGCGTGGCGACGACCGTCGCCTCGGCACCCGCCGGAACGGGCGGCGGCAGCGGCAGCGGCGGCAGCGCGAGCAAGGCGGCGGGCAGCGCGGCCTTCAGCCTCGGCCTGCCCAAGGCCGTCCGCGCCTGGCGCAGCGACGGCGACAACTACGACGAGGTCGCCGGGACGCTGACGCTCGACGGCAAGCCCGTCGCCGGTGCCAAGCTCAAGGTGGACGCCTACCGCGAGCCGCAGGCGACCGACTCCTCGGGCGGATTCACGCTCGAGATCGACGGCACGATGGCGCAGCGCCACCCCGTCGCGGTGATCGACGCGAGCCACGCCAGGATCGCCGGCCACGCGCTCACCGCGTCGCAGCGCGACGCCGTGCTCTCGGCCCGCGGCGGCGTCAACGTCGGCTTCCAGGTCACCGGCCTGCACGCGCACAAGGGCCAGGGCGGCATCGTCGTCCAGGGCCGCGTGAGCCTCGCCGACGGCAGCGCGCCGCCGGCCGTGTCGCTCTACTCCTACCGCCTCACCGGCCGCGTCGTCAACGCGGCGGGCCAGCCGGTGGTGGGGGCGACCGTCACGACGCGGACGCTCGACCGCGACTACTGGACGCTCTCGGAGCCGACCGACAAGAACGGCAACTACACGTCGTTCTTCACCGCCTCGGCCGAGGAGAGCACCGATCCGCAGGTGCCGTTCGCCGTCGGCGTCGCGAAGGGCGCGAACTCCTACTCGTTCCCGCTCAACGTCAACGTCGTCTTCCAGCGGCTGCGCAGCGCCAAGCTCGACCTGACGATCTCGACGCCGGACAAGCCGCTGCAGAAGGTCGCGGATCCCGTCGTCCAGCCCGGCGCGATCTACCAGGGCACGCTCGTCGGCGCCGTCTCGGGCTCGCGCCCGATCGCACCGCTCTCGGGCACGTGGCCGGACCGCAAGGGCAACTTCTCGCTCGTGCTGCCGAGCTCGCTCGCGGGCAAGACCATCTCGTTCTACGAGGCCGGCGCGCCGCGCTTCTCGGCCTTCAACGCGGTCGCCGGCAAGAAGGCCGATCGCAGCTCCTGGTCGACGCAGCTCGGTCTCTCGACGCCTCGCGGCTACGGCAGCATCAAGCTGCCTTAGCCGGGCGTCGTCGTCGCGCGGCCCGCGCGCGCTCCTCGGCCCTCACGCCAGTCGCCGCCAAGCAGCGGATCGCAGCTCCTGCACGGTGCCGCTCGGCCGCTCGACGCCTTCGGCTGCGGCGTGGAGCTTCCCTAACCGCGCGTCGTTCTGTGAGGCCCGCGCGCCGCGCTGCACTGCCGTAGGCGCGGTCGCCGAGCGCCTCTCGAGAGGCCCGGCCGGGCCTCTCGAGACCCCGGGGCCACACGGCGCCGAACCTTGCTGGTTGCCCGCTTCGAACCACGCCTAAACCTCGCTTACGCGACTAGGTAGCAACG
>DASXXY010000389.1:0-6446 GCA_036502805.1 Gaiellales bacterium
GACGCCCGAACCGTCGAGCCGCCAGTCGACCCGCGTCACGACGCGCGCGAGCGGCGGCGTGTCGCCCGTCAGCACCCCGACGGCGAAGCGCGTCTCGGGCACGGCCGCGGCGAGCGCGAGGCGCGTGCCGTCGGCAGAGAGGCGGAACGCCGCGACGCCGTGGGCGAGCGCCGTCAGGACGCGCGGCTCACCGCCGGCGAGCGGCACCGCCCAGACCTGGTCGTCGCGCAGGAAGAGCACCCGGCCGCCGGGCGGGTCGAAGCGCGGCCCGGAGTCGCGCACGTCGCCCGAGGTCAGGGCGCGGGCCCTGCCGCCGTCGAGCGGCACGACCCAGACGTGACGACGGTAGCCGTCGCGACGGGCCGCGCGGCGGGTGTAGACGGCGTGCGAGCCGTCGGGCGCGACCGAGGGATCGCCGAGGGCGATCTGGGCGAGCACGAGCGTGCGAGGCGACGGCGGCATCCGGCGGGGCAGCATACTGCCGGGCATCAGCCTGATCATCGCGATCCTGCTCGCCCTCTTCGTGCTGCCCTCGCCCTGGGGCCTCGTCGTCGTCCTGGCGGCCGCGTGCCTCGAGGTCGTCGAGATCACGTGGGGCATCCGCCTGGCGCGGCGGCGCTCGAGCGTCGGGGCGCAGACGCTCGTCGGCCGGGACGCGGTCGTCGTCCGGGCGCTCGAGCCGCGCGGTCAGGTCGCGATCGACGGCGAGCGCTGGCAGGCGGAGAGCGCCGTCGCGGTGCCCGTCGGCGCGACCGTCGTGATCGAGGCGATCGACGAGCTGACGCTGTCGGTCAGGGCGCGGGAGTGATCGCGGCCGCGACGGCCGGCGCGCTCCGCAGCGTCTGCAGCACGACGCAGTAGCGCTCCGTCAGCTTGAGCAGCTGATCGCGCTGCTCCTGGGTCGCAGGGCTGACGACGTCGAAGCTGAGGCGGATGTCGCTGTAGCCGACCGGGGCCTCCCGGTCGACGCCGAGCGTGCCGCGGAAGTCGAGGTCGCCCTCGGCGCGCACGCGCGCTGCGCTGAGCTCGATGCCGATCGCGGTCGCGACGGCCTTGAGCGTGACGCCCGCGCAGGCGACGAGCGCCTCGAGCAGCATGTCGCCGGAGCAGGCCTCGAGCCCGCTGCCGCCGGTCGCCGGGTGCAGGCCGGCGGTCACGAGCGCGCGGCCCGTGTCGACCTTGCAGGCGATGCCGGCATCGTCGATGTCGCCCTCCGCCGTGAGCGTCAGGACGGCCGCGCCGGGCTCGTCGCGGTACTGCTGCTTGAGCGGCGCCTGCAGCGCGCGCAACCTCTCGCCGTCGATCGCCACCGCTGCCTCCCTCAGGCCATGACCTCGACGCGCGGGCCGAGCTCGGACTGGCTCTTCCGCTCGGCCTCGAGCACGCGCTCGAGTGCCGCGATCGAGACCGCGACCTGGTCGAGCGTGGGCTCCCGCGTCGTCAGGCGCTGCAGCCAGAGGCCGGGCGCCAGGACGATGCGCACGATCCGGAAGCGCTCGAACTTCGCCGCCATGCGGATGATCTCGTAGGCCAGGCCCGCGATCAGCGGGAGCGCGACGATGCGCGAGACGACGAGCCAGTACCACGCGAGATGGCCGACGACCTCGCCGAGCGCCGCGAAGACGAGGATCGCGATCACCATGACCCAGAGCAGGAACGCGGTGCCGCAGCGCAGGTGGATGAGGCTGTGGCGCTGCACCTCCTGCGGCTCGAGCGGCGCGCCGGCCTCGTAGGCGTTGATCGCCTTGTGCTCGGCGGCGTGGTACTGGAACACACGCCGGAGCTCGGACGAGAGCCCGATCAGCGCGAGGTAGGCGACCAGGAGCGAGACGCGGATGCCGCCCTCGACGAGCACGAAGACGAGCGTGTTGCCGGGGTTGATCCAGTTCGTGAGCAGCGCCGGCGAGACCTTGAAGAGCGCCACCGAGAAGCCGATCGCGAACACGAAGGAGGCGATCATCGCCCAGCGGCTGAGCTCCTCCGACGCGTCCTCCTCGCCCTCGTCGGTGACCGAGAAGCGCGCCGAGACGGAGAGCGCGCGCATGCCGATCGCGAGCGACTCGCCGAGCGCGACGACGCCGCGGACGACCGGCAGCCGCAGCCAGCGGCGGCGCAGCGCGACGCTCTCGACGTCGTGCTCGATCTCGGAGATGCGGCCGTCGGGGCGGCGCACGGCCACGGCCCAGCTCGAGGGACCGCGCATCATCACGCCCTCGAGCACCGCCTGCCCACCGATCGTCGCCATCAGGCGGCGGACAACTAGCTCACGCTGGCTGCTGCGGCCTCGGCGGCTGCCTCAGCCGCCTCGGCCGCCTGCGCGCGGGCCTGGCGCTGGCGGAACCGCTCGACGCGGCCGCCGCTGTCCATGAGCTTCTGCTTGCCCGTGTAGAACGGGTGGCATTCGCTGCAGACCTCGACCGAGATCTCCGGCTTGGTGGCGCGAGTCATGAACTCGGCGCCGCACGAGCAGCGGACGTGGGCAGCATCGTACGTGGGGTGAATCTCTGCGCGCATTGGGCCTTAGATTAGCACGCGGGCGCATGCGGCCCGCGCCACCTCGAGGTCGTCGTCGCCGAAGTCGAGGTGCGTCACGAAGCGCACGGTGCGACGGTCGTAGGCGCCGCAGAGCACGCCCGCGGCGCGCAGCTCGTCGACGAGCGTCTGGGCAGCCTCGTCGCGCGCGACGCGCACGAGCACGATGTTGGACTCGACCGAGTCGAGATCGACGGTCACGCGCGGGCACTCGCTCAGGGCGAGCGCGAGCGAGCGGGCGCGCGCGTGATCCTCGCCCAGCCGCTCGCGCTGGTGGTCGAGCGCGTAGCGGGCCGCGGCGGCGATCACCCCGGCCTGGCGCATGCCCCCGCCGAGCAGCTTGCGCAGCGCGCGGGCGCGCGCGATCGCCTCCGAGCTGGACACGAGGATCGAGCCGACCGGCGCGCCGAGGCCCTTCGAGAAGCAGAACTGGACGCTGTCGGCGCCGAGGCTCGCCTCGGCCAGCGAGCAGCCGCGCGCGGCGGCCGCGTTCGGCAGGCGCGCGCCGTCCATGTGCACGCGCAGCCCGAGCTCATGCGCCCCAGCGACGATGCGTGCGAGCGCCTCGGCGCTCCACACCCGCCCGCCGCTGCCGACGTGCGTGTTCTCGATGCTCAGGAGCCGCGCCCGCGCGCGGTGGATGTCGGTCGCGTCCATCGGCACCGCCGCGCGCAGCTCGTCGACGTCGAGCGCGTGGCCGGCGCTGTGCAGCCCGCGCGTCTGCGCGCCCCAGAGCGCCGCGACGCCGCCCGCCTCGTCGATCAGCAGGTGCGCGTCGCGATGGGCGTAGACCTCGTCGCCGCGCCCCGCCCAGAGGCCGACGGCGATCTGGTTGGCCATCGTCCCCGACGGCACGAAGAGCGCGGCCTCGCGGCCGCACAGCTCGGCCGTCCGGGCCTCGAGCGCGTTGACCGTCTCGTCCTCGCCGTAGACGTCGTCGCCGACCGGCGCCGAGGCCATCGCCTCGCGCATCGCGGGCGTCGGCCGGGTCACGGTGTCGGAGCGGAGGTCGACGGGCATGCGGGTGAGAGTAGATGCGACGCCAGCTCGCACGAGGCACCGACGGCGCGCTGCCACGTGCGGCTCGCCACGGCACGGTTGGCGGCTCCCCGGACGCCGTCTGAGTACCATGGCCGCGTGTCGACCGCGCCCGCTGCGTACCCGCCGCCGTTCGCGGCCTCGGAGGTCATCGCCGCGCCCGCGGCCCCGGCCGACGAGCAGCTCGAGGTCGGCGTCGCGATCGTCGGGGGCGGGCCCGCGGGCCTGGCCTGCGCGATCCGCCTCGCGCAGCTGCTCGAGGGCGATCCCGCGCTTGCGGAGACGCTCGGCGAGGTGCCGATCGCGCTGATCGACAAGGGGCGCACCGTCGGCGCCCACCAGCTCTCGGGCGCGGTCGTGAACACCGCTGCGCTCGAGGAGCTGCTGCCGGGCGTGACGCTCGCGCAGATGACGAGCTACGGGCCGGTCGAGCGCGAGGCCGTCTACCTGCTCACGAAGGGACGCGCGGCCCGGCTCCCGGTCGTGCCGCCGCCGATGCACAACAAGGGCAACCACGTCTTCTCGCTGGCCCGCCTGACGCGCTTCCTGGCCGAGCAGGCCGAGGGGCTCGGCGTGATGGTGCTACCGGAGACGGACGTCCAGAAGCTGCTCGTGACCGACGGCGCCGTGCGCGGCGTGCGCACCGGCGACAAGGGCCGCGGGCGCCAGGGCGAGGAGCTCGCCGCGTTCGAGCCCGGCGCCGAGCTGACGGCCCGCGCGACGGTGCTCGCCGACGGCGTGCAGGGCATGCTCTCCGGCGCGGCGATCGAGCACTTCGGCCTGCAGCCCGAGAATCCGCAGATCTACGCGCTCGGCGTGAAGGAGGTCTGGCGCGTCCCGCGGGCGCTCGACCGCGTCGTGCACACGATCGGCTGGCCGCTCAAGGCGCGCGCCCGCTACCGCGAGTTCGGCGGCACGTTCGCCTACCCGATGGGGCCGGACACGCTCTGCCTCGGGCTCGTCGTCGGGCTCGACTACGCCGACGCGTCGCTCTCGGTGCACGACCTGCTCCAGGAGGTCAAGCTGCACCCGCTCTTCCGGCGCATGCTGGAGGGCGGCGAGCGCATCGGCTGGGGCGCCAAGGCGATCCCCGAGGGCGGCTTCTGGTCGCTGCCCTCGAGCGTCTCCCCGCCCGGCGCGGTGCTGCTCGGCGACGCCGCCGGGTTCGTCAACGTGCCGCGCCTGAAGGGCGTCCACTACGCCGTGCGCAGCGGCATGCTGGCCGCCGAGACGATCCACCGCGCACTCGCCGACGGCGTCGACCTGGCACACCCGGGGGCGCTCGCGCTGTACGACGCGCAGGTCAGGAACTCCGAGATCTACCACGACCTCCGCCGCTACCGGAACATGCGCCAGGCGTTCCAGCACGGCCTCATCGTCGGCGGTGCGCTCGGCGGCGCGATGGACACGATGCACGGCGACCTGCCGCCCTGGCGCCTCGCCACGCACCCGGATGCCGAGCAGCCGGTCTTCATCGGCACGCGCGCCTACGGCGAGCGCGACGGCAAGCTGACGTTCGACAAGCTCTCCTCGGTGTTCGCGAGCGGCAACCGCAGCCGCGACGACCAGCCCGACCACCTGCGCATCCAGCGCCGCGTGCCGCGCGAGCTCGCGGTCGCCTGGACGAACCTCTGCCCGGCCCAGGTCTACGAGGTCGGCGCCGAGGGCGAGGACGGGCTCGTGGAGCTCGAGGTGACGCCCTCCAACTGCGTGCAGTGCGGCGCGATCACCGCCAAGGGCGGGCGCCTGACGCCGCCCGAGGGCGGCTCCGGGCCCGAGTACACGCTGACCTGATCCGCGTCGGCGGGCGCTACGCGGCGGCGCTCGCGGGCGGCAGCCGCAGGTGCCGCTCGACGTTGGCCGCGGCTTCCGCGGCCGCCATGTGATTGCCCTGCGCGACGTCCACGCCGAGCTCGCGCAGCAGGGCGAGCTGGCCCTCCGTCTCGACGCCCTCGGCCGCGACCGTCACGCCGAGCACGCGCCCGAGCTCGACGATCACGCGCACGAACTCGCGCTCGCCGGGGTGCCGCTCGAGGTCGTCGATGAACGGCTTCGCCAGCTTGAGGACGTCGACGGGGAGGTTGCGCAGGTCGGCCAGCGACGAGGCGCCGATGCCGAAGTCCTCGACGGCCAGGCGCACGCCGAGCTCGCGCAGGGCGATGCAGCGCTCGATCATCTGCTCCGCGCCCGCTGCGACGTCGCTCTCCATCAGCTCCAGCATGAGCGCCTCGGGCGGCAGGTTCTCCCACGCGAGCGCCGCCGCCACCACCTCCGCGAACGCCTCGTCGGCGATCTGCCGGCGCGACACGTTCACCGCGACGACGAGCTCCTCGGCTCCCGGCACCGTCGCGCGCCACACGGCGGCCTGGCGGCAGGCGTCCCGGAGCATGCCGCGGCCGAGCTCGTGGATCAGCTCGGTCTCCTCTGCGAGCTCGATGAAGCGCTCGGGCAGCAGCAGCCCGAGGCGCGGGTGATGCCAGCGCGCGAGCGCCTCGACCGCCCAGCTGCGGCCGCTCCCGAGCTCGACGAGCGGCTGGAAGTGCGGCTTGATGTGGCCGTTCGCGATGGCGTCGCGCAGCTCCGTGACGAGCGTGTGGCGCGCGACCTCGGCGTCGTACATGCCGGGCGAGAAGATCGTGCAGCGCGCCCGCCCGCCGGCCTTGGCGGCGTACATCGCGAGGTCGGCGTTGCGCAGGAGCTCGCCCGCCGAGGACGCTCCCGAGCTCGCGAGTGCGACACCGATGCTGGCGCGGACGCGGACCGGCCGCGAGCCGACCCGCACCGGCGCGACGAGCGACCCGAGCACGCGCTCGGCCGCCCGCTCCGCCTCGACGGCCGTCGGCGCGTGCTCGAGCAGGACGGCGAACTCGTCGCCG
>DASXXY010000390.1:0-2963 GCA_036502805.1 Gaiellales bacterium
CCGCGACCTCAAGTTCTCCACCTACGCGACGTGGTGGATCCGCCAGGCCGTGGCCCGCGCGCTCGCCGACAAGAGCCGCACCATCCGCCTCCCCGTGCACGTCGTCGAGCGCCTGCAGAAGGTCAACCGCGCCGAGCGCACCCTGATGCTCCGCCTGGCCCGCGAGCCCTCCAACGAGGAGATCGCCGACGAGGCCAAGCTGCCGCTCTACCAGGTGCTCGAGGTGCGCTCCGCCGCGCGCTCGCCGATCTCCCTCGAGGAGCCCGTCGGCGACGAGGGCGAGTCCTCCTTCTCCGACTTCCTGGCCGACAACGACGCGATCGACCCGAGCGACGCCGTCGCCGACCGCCTGCGCCACGAGACGCTGCAGCTCGGCCTCGAGACGCTGCACGAGCGCAACCGCCGCGTGCTCGAGCTCCGCTACGGCCTCGACGGCCGCGACCCCCGCACGCTCGACGAGATCGGCCGCGAGTTCGGCCTCACGCGCGAGCGCATCCGCCAGATCGAGGTCGAGGCGCTCCGCGACCTCGCCCAGATGGGCGATCTGCAGGGCCTGCGCGCGCTGATCTCCTAGCGCGCAGCCGGAAGCGGGCACAACGTCAAAGAGCGCGGCGGTCGGAACACGACCGCCGCGCTCTTTGCATTGAAGAGCGGCCGAGCATGAGTGGGGTCTGAAACCGATCGTGCACGCCGCCGACTCCCGGGAAGCCAGGGCACGCCGCCGGTGCACGATCGGGGTCTGACCCCACTCGTGCGCCGCTACCGGCGACGACTCCCCCGCGAACGCGCCGAGCAATCCGAGCCGCCTCCACGCGAACGCGCCGAGACTCGCGCCCTGGACGGCGCATGCACGATTTGGGTCAGACCCCGATCATGCACGGCGATCACAACGCCGCAACGGACGATGCGGCGTGCACGATCGGTTTCAGACCCCAATCGTGCGACGTCAGGCCGGGTCGGCCTTCGGGGTTTCGCGGGGCGGCTCGTTGCCGGTGACGCGCTTGTAGATCCAGCGCGCGAACCAGAGGTCGAAGAAGAGGAAGACCGTCGTGAACGCGAGGCCCTCGGCGACGGCGAGCGCGATCCGCAGCGGGCCGTCCTTGAACGCCGGGACGACGAGCAGCGCGACCATGAAGATGCCGGCGAACGCGGCCTTGCGGCCGGAGCGCTTGAGCGACGGGATCGCAGGCTCGCGGCGGGCGCGCTGGCCGCGCGCGGGCGTCGCCTTCGCCCCGCCGGGGCGCGGTTCCTTGCGGCCGGTCGGTGGCGCGCCGACGGCGTCGCGGCTCGGGCCGTGGACGCGGAGCTTGCGGCGGCGCTTCTCGAGCTTGCGGTTCGGCACGGCGGTTTCCTAGCCCTCCAGGGCCCAGACGCCCTCGACGATCACGTGCTTGACGCCCTCGCTGCCGAGGCGGTATGCGAGGTAGCGCCAGTCTGGCACGTCGAGCAGGGTGATGTCGGCGCGCTGGCCGACGCGCAGGCGCCCGGCGCGCTCGCCGATCCCGAGCACGTGCGCCGCGTTCACGGTCACGGCCGAGAGCGCCTCGGCGGGCGAGAGCTTGCACTGCGTGCAGGCCAGGTGCATCACGGCCGGCAGCGAGTCGCAGGGGCTCGAGCCCGGGTTGAAGTCGGTCGCGAGCGCGAGCAGGCCGCCCGCGTCGACGAGCGCGCGCGCCGGCGGCAGCGGCCGCCCGAGCGTGAGCGCGGCCGTCGGCAGCGCGACGCCGACGACGTCGGACGCCGCGAGCTTCGCGACGCCCTCCGGCCCCGTCGCCTCGAGATGGTCGATGGAGCGGGCGCCGAGCTCGATCGCGAGCTCGACGGCGCCGATCTCGCTGAACTGGTCGCCGTGCAGGCGGAGCGCGAGCCCGCGCTCGCGCGCGGCCTCCAGATAGCGCCGCGCCTGTGCGACGTCGAACGCGCCCTGCTCGACGAAGACGTCGACGGCGTCGGCGAGCCCCCACTCGGCGACCTCCGGGAGGATGTCGTCGATGCAGGTCGTGATGTAGGCGTCGGCGCTCTCGGCCTCCTCCGGCACGGCGTGCGCCGCGAGGCAGGTCGTGACGACGTGCACGGCCGAGTCGTAGCTCGCGTCCTGCGTGGCGCGCAGCATCGAGTGCTCGATCTCCGCGTCGAGGCCGTAGCCCGACTTGACCTCGACCGTCGTCGTGCCGTGCTCGAGCATCGCGGCGAGATGCCGCCGCGTGATCGTGACGAGGTCGGGCTGCGAGGCCTCGCGCGTCGCGCGCACGGTCGAGAGGATGCCGCCGCCGGCCGCGTGGATCTCCTCGTACGAGGCGCCGCGGCTGCGCTGGTCGAACTCCTCCACGCGGTCGCCGGCGAAGCAGGCGTGCGTGTGGCAGTCGATCAGGCCGGGGACGGCGACGAGCCCGGCGGCGTCGATGATGGTCGCGTCGTCGTCGAGATCGAGCAGCTCGCGGATCTCGTAGCCATGGCCGACGGCGACGATCTCGCCGGCGTACGCGGCGATCCACATGTCGCCGTTGTGAACCTCGACATCGCCGAGGGCAGCGCCGCGGAGCGGCTGGCCGGTCACGCCACCCGGCGTCGCCAGCTGGGCGAGACGGCAGATGACGAGGTCGGCGGAGATGCGTTCGGGGGTGCTCACAGGACGCGTAGCATAGGCGCGGATGGCGACCCATCCCGCCGCACGCGTCCGGACGCTCGCAGAGCTGCACCGGACGCTCGCCGGCTGCCGGATGTGCCCGCGCATGCTGCCGCCGCCGATCCTGTGGGCGAGCGAGGGCCAGCGCGCCCTCATCATCGGGCAGTCTCCGGGCATCACGGAGCCCCAGCGCGGGCTGCCCTTCGCGGGCGCGGCGGGCCGCAAGCTGATCGGCTGGCTCGCGCCGCTCGGCGTCACGGATCACGCGAGCATGCTCGAGCGCTTCGCGTTCGCGGCGGTCGCGAAGTGCTACCCGGGGCGCGTGCCGGGCGGTCGC
>DASXXY010000391.1:0-7031 GCA_036502805.1 Gaiellales bacterium
GGGCGTGACGATCGCGCCGTTCAGCTCGACGACCTCGTCGGCCTCGGGCTCGGCGCCCCCGCCGACGCCGGCGATCGCCCCGTCGCGCAGCAGCACCCAGCCACCTGCGTGCTCGCTGCCCGCGTCGTCCAGCGTGACGACGTGACCGCCCCGCAGGAGCAGGTCACTCACCCGGCGACCCCGGGTGGGTCTCGCGCTGGCCGGCCTCCGTCTGGCGCATGAACTGCGCGTTGTCCCAGAACTCGTGCACCGTCTCCGCGTCGAGGTAGCTCATGCCGCTGCGCAGGCCGCCGACGAGCTCGGCGATGACCTCGGACACCGAGCCGCGCAGCGGGAACTCCATCTCCTCGCCCTCCGGGACGTACTGGTCGAGCGCGTCGCCGCGGCCCTCGATCGCGAGCCGCGCGCTCGCAGCGCTGCGCGACGCCATGCCGCGGTAGACCTTGTAGAGCCGGCCGCGGCGGCGGACGACGTCGCCGGGGCTCTCCGTGCGGCCGGCCAGGAGGCTGCCCACCATGACGGTGCTCGCGCCCGCGGCGATCGCCTTCGCGAGGTCGCCGGGCCGGCGGATGCCGCCGTCGGCGATCAGCGGGACGCCCGACTCGCGCGCGGCCTCCGCGCAGTTCAGGACGGCCGTCAGCTGCGGCACCCCGACCCCCGCGACGAGCCTCGTCGTGCATGCGAAGCCGGGGCCGATGCCGACCTTGATGGCATCTGCGCCGGCCGCGGCGAGGTCGCGCACGGCCTCCGCCGTCGCGACGTTGCCGGCGATGATCTCGGCCTCCGGGAAGCGGCGCTTGAGCTCGCGCACGGCATCCAGCGCCGACTCGGCGTGGCCGTGGGCGATGTCGAGCACGAGCGCGTCCGCTTCGGCCTCGAGCAGCGCCTCGGCGCGCTCCAGGTAGCCGCCGCGCACGCCGATCGCCGCGCCCACGCGCAGGCGGCCCTCGGCGTCGCGCGTGGCCTGCGGATAGCGCGCCTCCTGCTCGAGGTCGCGCAGCGTGACCATGCCGGCGACGCGGCCGTCGGCATCTGCCAGCGGCAGCTTCTCGATGCGGTGGCGGTGCAGCAGGGCGAGCGCGTCCGCAGGCGTGATGCCGGGCTCGCCGGTGACGAGGCGGTCGAGCGGCGTCATGTGATCCGCGACCGTGCCCACGCCGTCCCCCGCGCGCAGGTCGCGCGTCGTGAGGATGCCGAGCAGGCGCCCGTCGGCAGCCACGACGAGCAGCCCCGAGACGCCCAGGCGCTCCGTCTCGGCGCGCGCGTCGGCGACGCTCGTGCCGGGCTCGACCGTGTGCGGGTCGGCGATCACGCGCGTGCGGAAGCGCTTCACGCGCGTCACCTCGGCGACCTCGTCGGCGACCGAGAGGAAGCGGTGGACGACGCCGAGCCCGCCGAGCTGTGCGAGCGCGATCGCCATCGGCGCCGTGGTGACGGTGTCCATGTTGGCCGAGAGGACGGGGATCTCGAGCGCGATCCGCCGCGTCAGCTGCGTGCGCGTCGAGACGTCGCCGCGCGAGCGCAGCCGCGAGCGCCGCGGCACGAGCAGCACGTCGTCGAACGTCAGCGCGAGGGGCAGCTCCTGCATGAGCGCCCAAGCGTAGGCTACGGGTCGCTGCCGATGGCGACCGCCTCGCTCTCAACGCACGTGCTCGACACCGGCGCCGGCCGCCCGGCTCCCGGCGTGGTCGTCGAGCTGTCGCACGAGGGACGCGTGATCGCCTCGGCGGAGACCGATGCCGACGGCCGCGCGCGGCTCGCGGACGAGCTCGCGCCCGGCGCCTACCGCCTGGCGTTCGCGCCGCCCTCGCCGTTCTTCCGCCGCGTCGAGCTCGAGCTCGAGCTGACGGGCGGCCACTACCACGTCCCGCTCCTGGTCTCGGCCTACTCGTGCGCGAGCTACCGGGGCAGCTGAGCGAGGACGAGCTCGCCGCCCTCTTCGAGGGCCGGACGCGCTTCGTGGCCCGGCTCGCACGCGAGCCCGACCCGCTCACGCGCGCGGCCGCGCTCGTGCACGAGCTGCCGCACGACGAGCAGGTCGAGATCCTCGCCGCGCACCCGGCGATCGGCCAGCGCGCAGGCCTCTCGGCGCGCTCGGCCGCCGAGCAGGGCGCGGCCGCCGATCCCGAGGTGCTCGCGGAGCTCGCGCGGCTGAACGCCGAGTACGAGGCGCGTCACGGCTTCCGCTTCGTCGTCTTCGTCAACCGCAGGCAGAAGGCGGAGATCCTCGCGGTGCTGCGCGGGCGCATCGATCGCAGCAGCGAGGACGAGCTCGCGACGGCGCTCGGCGAGCTCGTGCAGATCGCGGTCGACCGCTGGCGCTCGGGATAGGCTCTCGCGCCATGCTGACGATCACCGCAGGCCGCTTCACGTTCCGCGCGCGACTCGAGGAGGAGGCGGCACCGCAGACGGTCGCAGCGTTCTGCACGCTGCTGCCGCTGCAGTCGCGGATCATCCACGTGCGCTGGAGCGGCGAGGCGGGCTGGATCCCGTTCGGGGACCTCGATCTCGGCCTCGGCCCCGAGAACGGGACGTGCTATCCGCACCCGGGCGAGATCGTGCTCTACCCCGGCGGCGTGTCGGAGACGGAGATCCTGCTGGCCTACGGCTACGTCAACTTCGCGTCCAAGGCCGGGCAGCTCGCGGGCAACCACTTCGCGACGATCGTCGAGGGCAACGAGCACCTCGCGGAGCTCGGGAAGTCGTTCCTGTGGGAGGGCGCCCAGGAGATCTCCTTCCGCGCGGATTGACGCTCCTCGCGGCGATTCACGGGCCATGCAGGCGAATCCCGGACGGCCCGCGGATGACTGCTAGCCTCGGCTGCTTCCCGCAGTCCTTGGAGGAGGCAGAGCAATGAGCAGAAGGATGAGCGTGCTGGCGTTCGCGATGGTCGTGATCGCCGCGCTGAGCGCGCTCACGGCAGCCTCGGCCGGAGCACGGTCGAGCGCGGCCTACAAGGTGGCCTTCATCTACGTCGGCCCCCACAACGACCACGGCTGGTCGCAGGCGCACGACGCGGGGCGCCTCTATGTGCAGAAGATGCTCGGCAGCAAGGTCCAGACGACGTTCAAGGAGAACGTGCCGGAGGGGCCGCAGACCGCGCAGGTGATCGACTCGCTCGTGCGCGACGGCAACAAGATGATCTTCGCGACCTCGTTCGGCTTCCAGGACGCGATGGTCGCGGCGGCCAAGAAGTACCCGGACGTCAAGTTCGAGCAGGCCACGGGCTACAAGACGGCGACGAACCTGTCCGAGTACTACGGCGCCGGCGAGGACGCGATCTACCTCTCCGGCATGGCCGCGGGCGCGGCGACCAAGAAGGGCGTCGTCGGCTACGTCGTGCCGTTCGCGATCCCGGAGGTCATCCGGCACACGAACGCGTTCGCGCTCGGCGTGCAGGCGACGCACCCCGGGGCGACCGTCAAGATCATCTGGACGAACTCGTGGCTCGCGCCCGACAAGGAGAAGAAGGCGGCCGAGAGCCTCCACACCTCCGGCGGCGCCGACGTGATCGGCCAGAACGTCGACTCCCCGGCGGCCGGCCAGTACTCCGAGTCGGCCGGCATCCCGTGGGTCGGCTACGACTCCGACGCCAAGACGTTCGCGCCCAAGTCGTGGCTCACCGGCGCCGTCTACAACTGGGGCCCGTACTACCTCAAGGAGGTCAAGGCGGGCATCGCCGGCACGTGGAAGAGCGGCTCCTACTGGGGCGGCCTGAACGACGGGTTCACGAAGCTCGCGCCGTTCGGCGCAGGCGTCTCGACCGCGACGAAGGCCGCGATCACGGCCAAGCTGGCCGCGCTCAAGAAGGGCTCGTTCTACGAGTTCCAGGGCCCGCTCTACGACCAGGCCGGCAAGCTCCGCGTGCCGAAGGGCAAGAAGCTCAGCCTGGGCGACATCCTCGCGATGAACTGGCTCGTCAAGGGCGTCGTCGGCTCTCCGAAGGGCTGATCGGCCACTCGTGAACGACTCCCGCAGCGTCTCCGCGCATCCACCGGCGGTGACGCTGCGGGGCGTCACGAAGCGCTTCCCCGGCGTCGTCGCGAACGCCGGCGTCGATCTCGTGATCCAGGCCGGCGAGGTGCACGCGCTGCTGGGCGAGAACGGCGCGGGCAAGAGCACGCTCTCGAACATCGTCACCGGCCTCTACCGGCCCGACGAGGGCTCGCTCGAGCTGCACGGCGAGCCGGTGGAGCTGCGCTCGCCGCGCGATGCGCTCGCGCGCGGCGTCTGCATGGTGCACCAGCACTTCCGCCTCGTCGAGCCGTTCACGGTCGCCGAGAACGTCGCGCTCGGCGACCAGCGCGACCGCACGCTCGTGCCCGACCGGCGCGCGCTGGAGCGCCGGGTGGCCGCGCTCGCCGAGCAGTTCGGGCTCGCCGTCGACCCGCGCGCGCGCATCTGGCAGCTCTCGGTCGGCGAGCAGCAGCGCGTCGAGATCCTCAAGGCGCTGCACCGCGACGCACGCGTGCTGATCCTCGACGAGCCGACCGCGGTGCTGACCCCGCAGGAGGCGCACGCGCTCTTCGCGACGCTGCGTGCGATGGCCGCCGACGGCCGCGCGATCGTCTTCATCTCGCACAAGCTGCACGAGGTGCTCGAGGTCTCCGACCGCATCACCGTGCTGCGCGGCGGGCGCGTCGTCGCGACCGTGCCCGCCGCGGGCGCGACGCCGGAGGCGCTGGCGGCGCTGATGGTCGGGCGCGAGGTCGAGACGAACCGCCGCCGGCCGAGCGCGGCCACGCTCGGCGACGTCGTGCTCGAGGCGAGCGACCTGCACGCCGAGGGCGACCGCGGGCTGCCCGCGCTGCGCGGCGTCTCGCTCGCCGTGCGCGGCGGCGAGATCGTGGGCATCGCGGGCGTGGCCGGCAACGGCCAGCGCGAGCTCGCCGAGGCGCTCACGGGCCTGCGGCCGCTCGTCTCCGGCCACGTGACCGTCGCCGGCACGCCGCTGCGCCCCGGCGATCCGCGCGACGCGATCGCGAAGGGCGTCGCGCACGTGCCCGAGGACCGGCTCGGCACGGGCGTCGCGCCGAGCCTCTCGATCGCGTCCAACACGGTGCTCAAGGCCTACCGCGATCCCGACGTCAGCGCAGGGCCGTTCCTGCGCCGCGCGCGCATCGTGCAACGCGCGACGGCGCTGATCGCGCGCTACGCCGTACAGGCGCCCGGGCCCGAGACGCGCGCTCGCGACCTCTCGGGCGGCAACCTGCAGAAGGTCGTGATCGGCCGCGAGTTCGCCGGCGAGCCGCGCGCGCTCGTCGTCGCCGCACCCACGCGCGGGCTCGACGTCGGCGCGATCGAGAACGTGCACGAGCTGCTGCGCTCGTCGGCCGCCGCGGGCATCGCCGTGCTCATGATCTCGGAGGATCTCGACGAGATCCTCGCGCTCGCCGACCGCGTGCTCGTCATGTACGAGGGCCGGATCGTCGGCGAGCGCGCCGGCGAGGGCGCCGACGTGGACGAGCTCGGCATGCTGATGGCCGGCGGGGGCGCGCGCTGATGCGCATCGAGCGCCGCAGCGAGACGCCGCGCTGGATGCAGGCCGCGGTGCCGCTCGGATCGCTCGCCGTCGCGCTCGTGATCTCCGCGATCGTCCTGCTCGTCACCGGCCACAACCCGCTGCACGCCTACCGGCGGCTGTTCGAGGCGGCGTTCACCGATCCGGGCGCGCTCTCGAGCACGCTCACGGCGGCGACGCCGCTCTGCTTCACGGGGCTCGCGGCCGCGGTCGCGTTCCGCGTCGGGCTCTTCAACATCGGCGCCGAAGGCCAGCTCTACATGGGCTCGATCGCCGCCGCCGGCGCGGCGCTCGCGCTCGCGGGGCAGGGCGTCGTGATCCAGATCGTCGCCATGGCCGTCGCCGGCGGGCTCGCGGGCGCGGCCTGGGCGCTGATCCCGGGCTTCCTGCGGGCGTTCGCGAACACGAACGAGATCATCACGTCGCTGATGCTGAACTACGTCGCGGCGCTCTTCCTCAACTACCTGATCTTCGACACGCTCTCGTACTGGCGCGACACCTCATCGCCGGGCGCCGCGCAGTTCCCGCAGGGGAAGGCGCTGCCGGACGCCGCCTCGTGGCCGACGTTCGGCCTCGGCACGAGCCTCGTGATCCCGTTCGGCCTGCTCGTCGTCGTCGTGCTCGCCGGCATCGTCACGGTGCTCTACTCGCGCACGCGCTTCGGCTTCGAGGCGGCCGTGATCGGCGACTCGCCGCGTGCGGCGCGCTACGCCGGCATGCGCACGCGTCGCAGCATCCTGCTCGTGATGGGACTCGCGGGCCTGCTCGCCGGCGTCGGCGGCGCGAGCCAGGACGGCGACTTCCGCCACCTGCTCGACCCGCGCGGACTGCAGCAGCCGGGCTACGGCTACACCGGCATCGTCGTCGCCGCGCTGGCCCGCTACAACCCGTTCGCCGTCGTGCTCGTGGCGTTCCTGATCGGCGGCCTGAGCAACGCGGGCTACGCGCTGCAGGGCGCCGACTTCCCGGCCGGGCTCGTCGGCGTGATGCAGGGGATCGTGCTCTTCTGCGCGCTCGGCGGCGAGCTCCTGACGCGCTACCGGATCCGCCTCGGCCGCTCCCCGGCCGCAGAGGCGGTGGCCGCGTGAACAACAGCATCGGCGTCCTCATCGCGGCCTCGGCGATCGTCTACGGCACGCCGCTCCTCTACGCGGCGCTCGGCGAGCTGCTGGCCGAGCGCTCGGGCGTCCTCAACCTCGGCGTCGAGGGCATGATGGCGGTTGGGGCGGTCGCCGGCTTTGCCGCGGCCGACATCTTCGGCACGCCGGGGGCAGGCGTGCTCGCCTCGGCGCTGGCCGGGGCGCTGATGGCCGGGCTGTTCGGGGTGGTGACGCTGATCTTCCGCGCCAACCAGGTCGCCTCGGGCCTGGCCCTGACCCTCTTCGGCCTCGGCCTCTCCGGCCTCGTCGGCACGCCCTATGTCGGCCGGCCCGGCGCGGGCATCGCCAAGGTCAGCATCCCGGTCCTCTCGGACCTGCCGGTGGTCGGCCCGATCCTCTTCGGCGAGGAT
>DASXXY010000392.1:0-10335 GCA_036502805.1 Gaiellales bacterium
GAGCTTGCCGCGGCGCACGACCACGAGGCAGTTGGAGTGCCCCTGCTGCGCGCGCGCGGCGATCTGCGCGAGCTTCGCCCCGTCGAGGCCGGCCGCAGCCGGCGTGACGTGCTGCCAGTGCGCGCCGGGCGCCGGCGGGGAGGCCTGCGCGGAAGTGGCCGTCCCGAGGACGATCGCGGCGAGGAGCGCGGGCACGAGCCGTCGCGTCGCTGCACGAACGGGGTCAGACCCCGATCGTGCACGCGCGCCGTCGCGGCCTCCGCCTCGTCGCAGGCGCGCACGCTCGGTTTCAGACCCCGTTCGTGCAGGCTGCGTCCGCGTCTCTGGCAACACCCCTGGACGGTAGCGGCGACCCGGCGATGCGGCCAACGCACGTCACGAGTGAGCCGGCGCGGCGTCGCGTGGAGCAACGCGCCGCCAACGCATCACGGATGAGGCCACGCGGCGGCGCACGAATGGGGTCTGAAAACGATCGTGCACGCACAGCGTCGCGGGCCTCGCCCCGTCAAGGCGTGCACGATCGGGGTCTGACCCCATTCGTGCCGGAGCCGCCCGCGTCGTCACCGCCGCCGCCCACGTCGCCGGCCGACCCAACTCCACTGATACCGTGGACTTCGATGGCCGCCGCGACGAAGACCACCACCGCGCAGCGCGGGTTCTTCTCGTTCCCGAACCCGGTCAACGAGGTCTCCGCGCGCCTCGTCGCGGGCGGCGTCGTGCTGCTCAGCGCGATCGCGCTGGCGACCGGCTGGACGTGGCTCGTGGTCGCGATCGCCTACGGCTTCGTCGCCCGCGCGCTGGCCGGGCCGCGGCTGAGCCCGCTGAGCCAGTTCGCGACGCGCGTGATCATGCCGCGCACGGGTCTCGCGCCGAGGCCCGTCCCGGGCCCTCCCAAGCGCTTCGCGCAGGCGATCGGAGCGGCGATCACGGTTCCCGCCGCGGTGCTCGCGGTGCTCGGCGACCGTACAGAGGTCGACGTCCTGCTCGTGCTGATCATCGCGGCGGCCGTCCTGGAATCGGTCTTCGCGATCTGCGTCGGCTGTCGGATCTTCGCGCTACTGATGCGCGCCGGGGTCATCCCGGAGAGCGTGTGCGAGAGCTGCAACGACATCCGGGGCGCCCGTCCCGGCCGCCCGTCGTAACCTGACGCCGTGAGCGACAGGAATGCCGTCGTCCTCCTGAGCGGGGGCCTCGATTCGACGACCGTGCTGGCGATCGCGCAGGCGGAGGGCTTCGCGGCGTCTGCGCTGAGCTTCGACTACGGGCAGCGGCATGCGACGGAGCTGGAGGCCGCGAGCCGGGTCGCCCGCGACGCGGGCGTGGCGGGGCACGTGGTCGCGAAGATCGATCTGCGCGTGTTCGGCGGCTCGGCGCTGACGGCCGACATCGACGTGCCGAAGGATCGCTCGCAGGCCGAGATGGGCGGCGGGATCCCGATCACGTACGTGCCGGCGCGCAACACGATCTTCCTCTCGTTCGCGCTCGCGTGGGCCGAGACGCTCGCGGCGAGCGACATCTTCGTGGGCGTCAACGCGCTCGACTACAGCGGCTACCCCGACTGCCGGCCGGAGTACATCGAGGCCTACGAGCGGATGGCGAACCTGGCTACCAAGGCCGGCGTCGAGGGCACCCAGGAGCTGAAGATCCACGCGCCGCTGATGCAGCTCACGAAGGAGGGCATCATCCGCCGCGGGCTCGAGCTGGGCGTCGACTACGCCGTCACGCAGTCCTGCTACGACCCCGACGCCGAGGGCCGCGCCTGCGGCGGCTGCGACGCCTGCACGCTGCGCCTGCGGGGCTTCGCGGCCGTCGGCGTGCCCGATCCCGCGCCGTATGCGCCCGACGCCGGGCTCGCGGAATGACCTACGCCGTCAAGGAGCTCTTCTACACGCTGCAGGGCGAGGGCGCGAACGCCGGCCGCCCGGCCGTGTTCTGCCGCTTTGCCGGCTGCAACCTCTGGACCGGCCGCGAGCAGGACCGCCACGACGCGGTGTGCACGTTCTGCGACACCGACTTCGTCGGCACCGACGGCACGCTCGGCGGCAAGTACCGCAGCGCCGGCGAGCTCGCCGCCGCGGTCGCGGGCCAGTGGCCGCCCGTCAACGGCCGCAGCCGCCCGCTCGTCGTCTGCACCGGCGGCGAGCCGCTACTGCAGCTCGACACCCCGCTCGTCGAGGCGTTCCACGCCGCCGGGCTCGAGATCGCGCTCGAGACCAACGGCACGCTCCAGCCACCACCCGGGATCGACTGGATCTGCGTCAGCCCGAAGGCCGGCTCCGACACCGTCCTCCTCCGCGGCAACGAGCTCAAGCTCGTCCACCCCCAGCCGCTCGCACAGCCCGAGCGCTTCGCCGACGCCGACTTCGAGCACTTCTACCTCCAGCCCATGGACGGCCCCGACCTCGACGCCAACATCCAGGCCACGATCGCCTACTGCCTCGCCCACCCCCAGTGGCGCCTCAGCCTCCAGACCCACAAGATCACCGGCATCCGCTGACGATGGAGATCTTCAAGGAGTTCACGTTCGAGGCCGCCCACCGCCTCCCCATGGTCCCACCCGACCACAAGTGCGCACGCCTCCACGGCCACTCCTTCAGGGTCACGCTCCACGTCCAGGGCGACGTCGACGAGCAGCTCGGCTGGTGCATGGACTTCGCCGACCTCGCGACCGCGTTCGCGCCCGCTCACGAGCAGCTCGACCACCACTACCTGAACGAGATCCCCGGCCTCGAGAACCCCACCAGCGAGAACCTCGCGCGCTGGATCTGGCAGTCCGTCAGCGCCGCGCTGCCCGGCCTCAGCAAGGTCGTCGTGCGCGAGACGTGCACCTCCGGCTGCAGCTACGACGGCCCGGACGGATGAGCCGGGCCGCTCCCGCACGCACGCCGCGGGGCCTCGCGAGGCGGTCGCAGCTCGTGCGCGCCGCGCAGGCGATCTTCGAGCGCGACGGGTTCCTGGACGCCCGCATCGCCGACATCACGGCCGAGGCGGCCACGGCGACCGGCAGCTTCTACACGTACTTCGCGAGCAAGGAGGAGATCTTCCTCGCCGTCGTCGACGCGCTCGACCACGTCGGGCTGCATCCGCCCTCGCTCGAGTTCCTGGCGGCCGCCGGGCCCGATCCCCTGGCCGAGATCGCGCAGCACCACCGCGCGTACCTGCGGACGTTCCAGGCCAACGCGCGGATGATGAGCGTGATCGAGGAGGTCACGAACATCAACGACGCCTTCCGGCGCGAGCGGACGGCGCGAGCGCAGGCCTACATCGAGGGCAACGTGACCGCCATCCGCGCACTGCAGGCCGGCGGCCGGGCCGATCCGGCGCTCGACGCGCTGATCACCGGCCGGACGCTCTCGTCGATGGTGAGCCGCGCGGCCTACGTCACGTTCGTGCTCGAGGAGGAGACGGCCGCCTCGATCGACGGCCTCGCCGAGACGCTCGCGCGCCTCTGGATCAACGCGCTCAGGATCCCGTGAAGAACCGCCGCGGGTTGTCGATCAGCATCTGATCGACCTGCCCCTGCGTCACGCCGGCCGCGAGCAGCGCCGGGATCACGTTGTGCGAGATGTGCAGGTAGTCGGGATGCTCGTCGGCGAAGAACGGGTTCTCGTACATGAAGTCGTAGAAGCACGCCGCGTCGTGCCCGAGGTGCACGCTGTGCGTGTAGCCGGCCGCGACGAGCGCCGCGAGCGTCTCGATGCGCTTGGCCTCGGGGTTGAAGTGCTCGATGCTGAAGCGGTCGCAGCCGAGGCTCGCGCCCGTGTCGGCGATCGCGCGCAGGTACTCGAGGTCGTTGCTGTCGCCCGCGTGGGCGATCACGATCTGCGTCGGATCGACGCCCGCGAGCGTCAGCGCATCGAGCGCCAGGAGGCCCGTCTGCGCGACGGCGTTCGTGTGCACCATGATCGGCGCGCCCGTCTCGATGGCGGCCGCGGCGATCAGCGAGAGGATGCGCGGCACGTCGCCGATCAGCCCGTGCTGCTCGACGGCGCACTTCAGGAACGCCGCCTTCACGCCCGTGTCGTCGATGCCCTCGCGGATCTCCCGCACGAACAGCTCGACGATCACCTCGTCGGCGCGGTTGGCGAGGAAGCTCGGCAGCTCCAGGAACTGGTAGACGCCCGTCGCGACGACGATGTTGAGGTCGACCTCGGCGTTGATGCGCTGGATGCGCGGGATCGAGCGGCCGAGCCCGGGCACGCTCGGATCGACGAGCGTCCGGATGCCGCCGTCGCGCAGCCGCCGCAGCTTCTGGATCGCGTCCGCGACGCGCACCTCCTCGTCCCACCAGCTCGCGCCGAAGGCGTGCGTGTAGTTCTCGCGCGCGTCGGGATCGAGCACGAAGATGTGCTCGTGCATCAGCGTCGGCCCCAGATCGGCGAGGTCGACGGGCCCGCGGACGGTCTCGACGGTCGGCATTCGGACTAGCCCTCCCGGATCGGGTCGGCGCCGTCCCAGGCGATGGCGGCGCGGTACATGGCGGTGTAGACGAGCTCCTGGGCATCCGTGTGCTCGACGAGCTCGATCATCCCAGGCAGGTCGCGCGTCGCGTCGACGTAGATCACGCGCGAGCCCGACGGCAGGCGATCCCAGAACGCCTCCTCGTAGCCGAGCGCGGCGTAGCGCGCGACGTCCGCGTCGAACGTCCGCGTGAGCATCGCCCAGTGATGGAAGCCGTAGCGGCGCTCGCCGGGCCCCTCGTGGTAGACGGACGGGATGTCGTCGTGCTGCTGGATGAGCTCGATCATGGTCGTCCCGGCGAACGCGCGCGCGACCGTGAACGTCGGCGCCGTCGGCTGCCCGCGGTAGCGCCCCTCGGGCGGCACGAACGGGCCGCGCGCGAACCACGGGCCGACGCCCAGGCGGTCGGCGTAGCGCAGCATCTCGGCCTGCACGTCCGCGACGACGTAGGCGTACTGGACGATCGCGCCGAGCGGCCGGCCGAAGTCGAGCAGCACGTCAGCCGCCCGCCGCGACTGCCGGGCGCCCCTGGGCGTCGATCATCTCCTGCGGGTAGAACGCGTAGTGCTCGAGCGTGCCGAGCAGGCGCTCGCGCGCGACGATGAAGTCGATCACGGCCGGCTGGCCGCGCTCGTTCGCCGCCAGCGCGCGGGCGAGCGCAGCGTCGACGTCGGCGGGATCCTCGACGCGCTCGCCGTGGCAGCCGCAGGCCTCCGCGATCGCCGCGAAGTCGGGCTGGAAGGCGAACTCCGTGCCGAGGATGCGCTTGCCGAAGCGGTACTCCTGGATGTCCCGGATCGAGCCGAGCGCGCCGTCGTCGAAGACGCACCACGTCACGGGCAGCTCGTGCTCGACCGCGACGGGCAGCACGTTCATGATCATCTGGAACGAGCCGTCGCCGACGAGCCCGACCGCGGGGCGGTCGGGGTAGACGAGCTTCGCGGCCGGCAGCGCGGCGCCGGCGAAGCCCATCCCGTAGAAGCTCGAGGGCACGATCAGCGAGCGCGGCTCGAAGACCCTGAGGTACGGCGTGGCGCCCGCGATGTGCTGCGTGATGCAGCCGACGTCGAGCGCGATCGTCGTCTCGCGCGGGAACGCCTCGCGGATGGCGCGGATCACGCGCACGGGGTGGATCGGCCGCTGCTCGCTCGCGGCCAGCGCGTCGGCCTCCTCGTCGAGCTCGCCGAGCTCGGCCACGACGGCGAGCGTGCGCGGGTCGTCCGCGAAGCCGCCGGCGCTCGCTCCGCGCTCCGCCACGGCTGCGGCGAGCTGCCCGAGCACGGTGCGGGCGTCGCCGACGATGCCGATCCTCGCCGGCACGCTGCGACCGATCTCGACGGCGTCGATGTCGACCTGGATGTAGGTCGCGTCCGGATCCGGGACGAAGCCCTCGCGCCAGTTCGTCTCCATCTCCTCGAAGCGCGTGCCGACGCCGAGCACGACGTCGGCGTCGCCGAGCAGGCGCTTGGAGAGGCGCGTGCGGTGCGGCCCGAGGCCGCCCGCCGAGAGCGGATGGTCGTCGGAGATGCTCCCACGCCCGGCGAGGCTCGTCAGCACCGGCGCGGCGAGCAGCTCCGCCAGCGCCGTCAGCTCTGCGGACGCATCCGCGGCGACGGCGCCACCGCCGGCGATCAGGAGCGGCCGCTCGGCCGCGACGAGCGCGGCGGCCGCGGCGGCGATCTGCGCCGCGTCGCCGGGCGGCCGCGCGCGCGGGCCGACGGGGATGTACGGCCGCAGCGGCACGTCGGCGTCGAGCAGATCGCGCGGGATGTCGACCAGCACCGGGCCCGGCTTGCCGCTGCGCGCGGTCGCGAACGCCTGATGCAACACGTCGACGATCAGGTCGGCACGGTCGACGCGCACCGCCCACTTCGTGACGGGCGCGAAGATCCGGTCGGTCGGAACCTCCTGGGCGGCGCCGCGGTAGACGTTCGGCGTCGCGCCGCGGCCCGCGATCACGACGACCGGGAGCGAGCCCACGTAGGCCTCGGCGATCCCGGTGAGCAGGTTCGTGCAGCCCGGGCCGGCGGTCACGAGGCACACGCCGGGCTCGCCCGTCAGCTGCGCGTGGGCAGCGGCCATGCTCGCGGCCGCCTGCTCGTGGCGCACCAGGATGTGGCGGATCCCGGGCGTGGCGTAGAGCGCGTCGTAGATGCTGAGCACGTGGCCGCCCGGCAGCCCGAACACGAAGCGCACGCCCTCGGCCTGCAGGACGTCGACCACGGCACTTCCGGCGTTGATCCCGGCCACGGCGGCAATGCTAGCGGCTCGGCGGCGCAAAGGTGAATCCGCATTCGACTTCGTAAGATGGCGGCGCATGCGCATCGTGATCGTCACGGGAGGGGCCGGCGGCCTGGGGCGCGCGATGGTCGCGCGCTTCCTCGCCGAGGGCGCGAGCGTGGCGATCGCAGACATCGATCTCGCTGCCGCGGAGGACGCCGCCGCCGGGCTCGAGCGCACGCTCGCGGTGGCGGTCGACGTGACCGATCCCGCCTCGGCCGAGCGCATGGCCGCCGCGGTGCTCGCGCGCTTCGGGCGCATCGACGCGCTCGTCAACAACGCGGGCGTGGCCGGGCCGACGGCGCCCGTCTCCGACTATCCCGTGGACGAGTGGCAGCGCGTCGTCGCCGTCAACCTGACCGGCGTCTTCCCACTGCACGCGCGCCTGCCTGCCGGCGATGCTCGCCCAGGGCGAGGGCCGGATCGTCAACGTCGCGTCGATCGCGGGCCGCGACCCGAACGCGAACATGTCGGCCTACTCCGCCTCCAAGGCCGGCGTCGTCGCGTTCACGAAGTCGGTCGCGAAGGAGACCGCGCAGCGCGGCGTGCTCGTCAACTGCGTGGTGCCCGGCGTGATCGAGGCCGGGCTGACGGCGAAGACGACGGCGGACGAGCGCGAGCTCTTCCTCGCGAAGGTGCCGATGGGCCGCATGGGCAGGCCGGAGGAGCTCGCCGAGCTCGTCGCCTGGGTCGCCTCGCCGGCGTGCTCGTTCACGACGGGCGCGACGTTCGACCTCTCGGGCGGACGCGCCGTGAGCTAGGGCTGCCGGCGCCCCGCGTCCGAGTACCGCTTGCTGCCGCCGTGGCCGCTCTGCCCGCCGTCGACGACGATCTCGGCGCCGCTGATGTAGGCCGACTCGTCCGAGAGCAGGAACAGCACGAGCGGCGCGACCTCCTCGGCCGTGCCGGTGCGGCCGAGCGGCGTCTCCTCGATGTTGAGGCTGCGGAACCAGTCCGGCGCCGTCGCCGTCATGGGCGTCTCGATGTAGCCGGGCAGCACGGTGTTGACGCGCACGCCCTGCGCGCCGAGCTCGAGGCTCGCGACGCGCGAGAGCCCGCGCAGGCCCCACTTGCTGACCGTGTAGGCGACGCCGTGGTAGCCGCCGAGGCCCGCCAGCGAGGCGACGTTGACGATCGAGCCGCCGCGCGGCATGAGCGGCGAGAGCGTCTGGATGCCGAGCAGCGCGCCGGTCAGGTTGACGCCGATCACGCGCTCGAAGTCGGCGACGTCGATCTCGCCGAGCCGCTCGCGGAACGGGATGCCGGCGTTGTTGACGAGCCCGTCGACGCGGCCGTGCGTCTCGGCCAGCCAGGTGGCGAGCGCGCGCCACTCGTCCTGCTTCGACACGTCGAGGCGGCGGTAGGCGATCCCCTTGCCGAGGCCCGGAGCCTCGGCTGCCATGTCGGTGGCGATGACGGTCGCGCCCTCGAGCGCGAGCGCCTGCGCCTCGGCGGCACCCTGGCCGCCCGCCGCCCCGGTGACGACGACGACCTTGCTCTCGACGCGGCCCATTCGAAGGCAGATCTTAGACGCGCCGCACGCTGGGCTTACGGCGACTCGGTGCACTGCGTGCATGCAACGCCCACCCGCCACAAGGAGTCGTGCCATGACGATCGAGCCCACACTTCTCGGCCGCCGGCAGGTGTTCGGGGCCGCCATCGGCGCCGGCGCCGTTCTGCTCGGCGGTGCGCGCATCCTCGGCTCGCAGCTCGACGATGCGGTCGCGGCGACCGCCTGCTCGCTCACGCCGGAGCAGGAGGAGGGCCCGTTCTACGTCTCGCTCGAGAAGATCCGCTCGAACATCACGGGCAGCGTGACGGGCGTGCCGCTGAAGCTCGCGATCACCATCATCGACTCCTCGACGTGCAAGCCGCTGACGGGCGCGGCCGTCGACATCTGGCAGGCCAACGCAGTCGGCACGTATTCCGACGAGTCGTCGGAGGGCACGGTCGGACAGACCTGGCTGCGCGGCGTGCAGCTCACGAACGCGCAGGGCCTCGCGACGTTCACGACCATCTACCCGGGCTTCTACGCCGGCCGCGCGCCGCACATCCACGCGAAGGTGCACATCGGCGGCTCGCACGCGGGCACGAAGTACTCCGGCGGCCACGTCTCCCACAACGGCCAGATCTTCTTCCCCGAGGCCCTGAGCACGAAGGTCTACGCGACATCGCCCTACACGTCGGACACGAACGAGCGCACGTACCGCAGCAGCGACCGCGTCTACTCCGGCCAGGGCGGCTCGAGCTCGGTGCTGAAGCTCACGGGCGGCTCGGTCGCCTCGGCGCTCACCGGCAAGATCGCGCTCTCGGTGAACACCGCGAAGAGCTACTGATCCGGGCTTGGGTTGCGGTCTGCACGATAGGGGTCAGACCCCTATCGTGCACCGATCAGTTTCGAGTCTGGCAGAGGCTTTGAGGCGTGCGCGATAGGGGTCTGACCCCTATCGTGCAGTCCTCGCCGCGCGCGTGGGAGCCCACGCTTCCAGCACCGTCGCGACGATCTCGTCCACCCCGACGCCGTTCACGACCTGCGCGAACACCGTCGGCCCGTCGCCGCGCATCGCGGCGGCGTCGCGCGCCATCACGCCGAGGTCGGCGCCGACGTGCGGTGCGAGGTCGGTCTTGTTGACGATCAGCAGGTCGGACTGCGTGATGCCGGGGCCGCCCTTGCGCGGCACCTTGTCACCGCCGGCGACGTCGATCACGTAGATCGTGAAGTCGGCGAGCTCGCGGCTGTACTGGG
The DNA here is from genome assembly GCA_036502805.1 of Gaiellales bacterium. GTDB lineage: Bacteria > Actinomycetota > Thermoleophilia > Gaiellales > JALYLC01 > JALYLC01. The sequence goes on from DASXXY010000392.1 coordinate 9,488, forward strand.
CCGCGAGGTTGTCGCCGCCGGACTCGACGAAGAGCAGCTCGGCGCCGACCTCGTCGACGAGCTCCTCGAGCGCGAGCAGGTTGTGGCTGACGTCCTCGCGGATCGCCGCGTGCGGGCAGCCGCCCGTCTCGACGGCGCGGATGTGGCCCGCGGGCAGCGCCTCGTTGCGGATCAGGAACTCCGCGTCCTCGCGCGTGAAGATGTCGTTCGTGACGACCCCGAGGCGGTGCTCGCCGCGCAGGCGGCGGCAGAGCTCAAGCAGCAGCGCCGTCTTGCCGCTGCCCACGGGCCCGCCGATGCCGACCGTGAACGGCCGCTCGGCGTAGTCGCGGGCGAACGGTGCGTCGCGCTCCGTGAAGCGCCCGGCGTCGTCCCACTGCTCGTGGTCGTGCCCGTGGTCGTGCAGGTGGTCGTGCGACACGTGTCCTCCGATCAGGACGTGAAGAGGCGGGAGTAGAGGCGGTCGTGGCCGGCGCCGAGCAGGTCGATCAGCGGCGCCGTCTGGCTCTGCGCGGCCGCTGCGAGCGCGGAGCAGGCGGCGAGCACCGCGCTCTGGGTGAGCGCCGCGGACGCCTGCAGCCGCTGCGCCTCGCCCGGCCCGGCGATGCCGAGCCTCACGGCGGCCGAGACGACGCCGCGAGCGACGCCGTGCAGATGCAGCCGCAGCGCGTCGTCGCGCCCCACGCCGAGCAGGGCGTACGTCGCACCGAGCACGGGCGCGAGGTGCCGCGGCGAGCCCGCCGCGCGGGCGCTCGCGCGCAGCTCGCCGACCGCACCGAGCGGGGTCTGACCCGCACCGTGCGGGTCTGACCCTTGCTGGTGCACCTCTGGCACCGGACCGTGCAGAT
>DASXXY010000393.1:0-19907 GCA_036502805.1 Gaiellales bacterium
GCGTCTTGCAAGTGCGGAGCACGTGCGGCGACGCCGCGCCGTCCCCAGGACGCCCAGCCGGCACACTCACGACAAGCGAGGACGCACGAGCAAACCTCGGAACGTGGTGCAGCGCGCGCGTCCGTCGCCGGCTGTCGTGCCGACCACAATGGGACGCTCGCAGAGGCCGAGCGCGGCGCCTCGTAGACTGGCTGGCCGATGGGGCGTGGCCAAGCGGTAAGGCAACGGGTTTTGGTCCCGTGACCGCAGGTTCGAATCCTGCCGCCCCAGCTCGATCGGTCGTCCGTGGCGAGCGATGCCCGGTAGACTGACGGGAGCGCTCCCATGGGCGCCGAGCCGATGACTCCCATCTCCACGATCATCATGGCCGGCGGTATGGGCACCCGGATGCGCTCGCCGCTTCCGAAGGTGCTGCACGAGTTGTGCGGGCTGCCGATGCTCGCCTGGGTCGTCCGCGCGGCGCGCGAGGCGGGCGCCGAGGACGTCGTCGTCGTCGCCAGCCCGGAGACGGCCGAGCCGATCGCCGCAGCGCTGCCCGACGTCCGCGTGGCCGTGCAGTCGCCGGCCAACGGCACGGGGCACGCCGTCATGGTCGGGCTCGAGGCGGTGCCGGCCGGGGCCGAGCGCGTCGTCGTGCTCTCGGGCGACACGCCCCTGATCGAGGCCGCCACGGTGCGCCGCGCGCTCGAGGCCTGCACGGGCGACGCCGGCGGCGCGCTCGTGAGCGCCCGGCTCGCGCCGCCGCACGCCTACGGCCGCATCGTGCGCGACGGCGAGCGCGTCGCACGCATCGTCGAGGCGCGCGACGCGAGCGAGGCGGAGCTCGCGCTCGACGAGTTCAACGTCGGCCTCTACTGCTTCCGGCGCGACGCGCTGGCCGCCGCGCTGCCGCGCCTGACCGCCCACAACGCGCAGGGCGAGCTCTACCTGACGGACGTGATCGCGCTGCTCGCAGGCGACGGCGCGAGCGCCGTCGCCGTCGACGAGCCCGAGCCCGAGACGGTCGAGGGCGTCAACACGCTCGTCGAGCTGGCCGAGCGCGAGGCGCGCCTGCGGATGCGCATCCTGCGCGACCACATGCTCGCCGGGGTGCGCGTCGTCGACCCGGCGACGACCTACGTCGACGGCTCGGTGCAGCTCGCGCCAGGAGTGCGCCTCGAGCCGAACGTGATGCTGCGCGGCGCCACGACGGTCGCCACCGGCAGCGTGCTCGGGCCCCATGTGATGATCGACGACGGCACGATCGGCGAGCGCTGCAAGGTCGGGCCGTTCGCCTACCTGCGTCCGGGCTGCACGCTCGCCGAGGGCGCGCAGGTCGGCCGCTTCGTCGAGCTCAAGAACACGAACCTCGGCGTCCAGGCGAAGGTGCCGCACCTGAGCTACGTCGGCGATGCCGACATCGGCGACGGCAGCAACCTCGGCGCGAGCACCATCACCGCGAACTACGACGGCCGCAACAAGCACCGCACGACCGTCGGCAAGGGCGTGAAGACGTCCGTGCACTCGACGCTCGTCGCGCCGCTGACGATCGGCGACGGCGCGACGGTGGCGGCCGGCAGCGTGATCACCGAGGATGTCGAGGCGGGAGCGCTCGCGATCGCGCGCCCGCGGCAGACGACCAAGCCCGGCTATGCGGAGCGCGTCGACGCGCGCCAAAAGGAGGGGCAGCAGTGACGGACAGCCTGTTCGGCGCGAGCGAGTTCCTCCCGCCGCGCGGTGACAACGGCGAGGACGACGCGCCGCGCAGCAGCTCGCGCGACGGCGCCTCCTTCCGGCGCATGATGCTCTTCGCCGGCCGCTCGAGCATCGATCTCGCGGAGCGCATCGCGGACGAGCTCGGCGTCGCGCTCGGCGAGTCGACGCTGAAGACGTTCCCGAACACCGAGACGTACGTGCGCTTCAACGAGTCGGTGCGCGGCTCGGACGTCTTCCTGATCCAGTCCTGCTCGCGGCCCTGCAACGACAACCTCGTCGAGCTGCTGATCATGATCAACGCGGCGCGCCTGGCCTCGGCCAAGCGCATCACCGCCGTCGTGCCGTGGTTCCCGTACGCGCGCCAGGACAAGAAGTCGGCGCCGCGCGAGCCCATCACGGCGCGGCTGATGGCCGACATGCTCGAGACCGCCGGCGTCGACCGCGTGCTGACGATGGATCTGCACGCCGGCCAGGTGCAGGGCTTCTTCCGCGTGCCGGTCGACCACATGACGGCGCTGCCGATGTTCCAGCAGTACTTCCACGACCTCGGCCTGCCGCGCGAGGAGATCGTCGTCATCTCGCCCGACACCGGCCGCGTCAAGCTCGCGAAGAAGTTCGCCGAGATGCTCGGCGGCGAGCTCGCGGTGCTCACGAAGGAGCGCCCGGCGCACAGCCAGGCGCAGGTCACGAACGTGATCGGCGACGTCGCGGGCAAGATCTGCGTGATCTCGGACGACATGATCGACACCGCCGGCACGCTCGTCGCGGGCGCCCAGGCGATCCACGAGGCGGGCGCGCGCTGCATCTACGCGTGCGCCACGCACCCGGTCTTCTCGGAGCCCGCGCTGCAGCGGCTCGAGGACTCGGTGCTCGAGCAAGTCGTCGTCTGCGATACGATTCCCGTCGATCCGACGACCAAGCCCGACAAGGTGCGGGTTCTCTCGGTCGCGCGGATCCTCGCCGAGACGATCCACAACGTCTTCACCGACGACTCGGTGTCGGCGATCTTCAAGGGCGAGAACCAGCTTTTCTAGACGCGGCCCGCGCCGCTCCACGAACAACGCGAGAAGGCAGTCATGCTCGAGATCGAGGCACGAGAGATCGGTGGGACGTCGACGGCACGTGCCGTCCGCCGCACGGGCAAGATCCCGGGGGTCCTGTACGGCAACGGGCGCGAGCCCTACGTCTTCGCCGTCGAGAGCCGGCACCTGCGCGAGACGCTGTCCGCGGCCGGCGGCCGCCACGCGGTGCTCGAGGTCAAGGTGCCCGGCACCGGCACGCCGATCCATGCCGTCATCAAGGACATCCAGCTGCACCCGCTGCGGGACACGCTGACGCACTTCGACCTGCTCGAGGTGCGCATGGACCGCGCGATCCAGGCCACGGTCTCGATCGTGTTCGTGGGTGAGGCCGAGGGCGTCAAGACCTACGGCGGCATCCTCGCCCAGAACGCGCACGAGCTGACGATCGAAGCGCTGCCGGGCGACCTGCCCGAGCACGTCGAGATCGACATCTCGGGCCTCGGCATCGGCGACTCGATCAAGCTCTCCGATCTGCCCGAGACGAAGGGCCTGATCTACGTCGGCGATCCCGAGACGATGCTCGCGAGCGTCGCGCAGCCCAAGGGCCCGACGGCCGAGGAAGAGGCCGCAGAGGCCGAGGCCGAGGCGGCATCCGATGCCGCGGAGGCGCGCGCCGAGGCCGGCGAGGCCGAGGGCGAGGGCGATTCGGGCGCGGACTCGGACTCGGAGTAGCCCTCCGTCCGGTTCGCTGACCGGCGCACGCACATGGACCTGCTCGTCGCCGGACTCGGCAATCCCGGTGGGCGCTACGCCCGCACGCGCCACAACGCGGGCTACCTCGTGGCCGAGGAGCTGCGCTCGCGCTGGGGCTCCCCGCCCGAGCGCGAGAAGCACGGCGGCGCGCTCAGCGAGTTGCGGCTCGACGACGGCACGACGATCGCCCTGCTGCGCCCGCTCGGCTTCATGAACCTCTCGGGCGGGCCCGAGCAGATCGTGTGCGTGCACGACGAGGTCGAGCTGGCGTTCGGGCAGGTGCGCGCGAAGCTGGGCGGCGGCCTGGGCGGCCACAACGGCCTGCGCTCCGTCGCCGAGCGTCTCGGCACGCGCGACTTCGGGCGGGTGCGCTGCGGCATCGGGCGGCAGCGCGCGGGCGACCGGCGCGACCTCGCCGACTGGGTGCTCGCGCCGTTCGAGGACGACGAGGATCCGGCGCCGAGGGTCGGGACGGCCGCCGACTGCGTCGAGCTGATCGCGCGCGAGGGCTTCGCGGCCGCGCTCGCGGCCTATCCGTAGGCGCTACGCCGGCGTCAGCGTCGCGAGCGACGCGTAGAGCTCGCGCGCGGCGCGCTCGCCGAGCTCGAGGCTCGCGAGCCGGTAGCTCTCGTCGGGACCGTGGATGCCGTCGGCGTCGAGCGCGAAGCCCGAGAGGCAGGTCGGGATCCCGCGGCTCGCGAAGGCCGCGAGGATCGGGATCGAGCCCCCGGTGCGGACGAGCAGCGGCCGGCTCCCGGCGGCGCGGCCGATCGCGTCGCGCGCGAGCACGAGCGCGGGTACGCCGGGGTCGAAGCCGGCGGGGTCGACGGCGTCGATCTCGAGCTCGACCTCGCAGCCGGCGGGGGCCGCCTCGCGCAGGATGCGCTCGAGCGCGGCGGCGACGGCGGCGGCGCTCTGGCCGAGCGCGAGCCGGACGCTGATGCGCGCGCTCGCGGTGCAGGGCACGATCGTGCGGCGCTGCACGGCGTCACCGCTCTCGATGCCGTTGATGTCGAGGCTCGCGTCGGCCCAGGTGCGCGGGTAGAGGTCGGCGGCGGCGCCTGGGGCGATCTCGTGCGCGCCGGCCGCGGCCAGGACGTCCGCGCCGCCCGGCAGCTCGGACCAGGAGGCGAGCTCCTCGGCGGTCGGCGCCGCGATGCCCGCGCGCAGCTCGGCGCGGAGGCGGCCGTCGGGGCCGGGGAGGACCTGCGCGAGCATCCCGGAGAGCGCGTGCGCCGCGTTCACGGCGACGCCGCCGTAGACGCCCGAGTGGAGGTCGCGCTCGGCCGTGCGGACGCGCACGTGCGCTGCCACGATGCCGCGCACGGCGATGTCGAGGCAGGGGTGCGCCTCATCGACCATCGAGCCGTCGAAGACGACGGCGCAGTCGGCCCCGCGCTCGTCCGCGGCGATGTAGCGACCGGCGTTCTGGCCGCCGATCTCCTCCTCGCCCTCGAGCACGACGCGCACGTGCACGGGCAGCTCGCCGGCGCGCGCGAGCTCGCAGGCGACGTGCAGGAGCGGCAGGAAGTTGCCCTTGTCGTCGCTGGCGCCGCGGGCGTACACGCGGCCGTCGCGCACGACGGGCTCGAACGGGTCGGACGTCCAGAGCGCGAGCGGGTTCGGCGACTGCACGTCGTAGTGGCCGTAGATCAGCACCGTGGGCGCATCGGCACGGCGCGAGCGCAGCTCGCCGACGCACAGCGGATTGCCGTAGCCGGCCAGCACCTCGCCGCTGCCGCCGGCGGCGACGATGCGCTCGCAGGCCCACTCGGCCGCGCGCTGGAGGTCGGCCGGGTCGCCCCCGCCGGAGGAGATCGAGGGGATGCGGAGCCAGTCGCAGAGCTCGTCGAGAAGCGTGTCATTCACGAATTGGAGGCTATCCTGCAGGCGCCGGCCCCGTGTCGGCCGGAGCCGTGGACCGCGCGGCGCGACTGCATGAGCAAGACCGTCGATCTCAACCTCGCGAACCTCGCGTCCGTCACGGACGAGGTCGTCGCACAGCCCGGTGTCGCAGAGCTCGCGGGCGCGCTCGAGTCGACGGCGCTGCCGGGCCGTGCGCGGGTGCCGGAGGCGCTGCTCGCGCCGCTCCTCGCCGGCGTCTGGCAGCAGCGCCGCGGCGACGCCCGAGCCGGCCTCGCCGTGATCTGCGACGACGACGAGAGCGCGCGCGAGGTCGCCGACGAGGCCGCCTGGTACGCGCCCGCCGCGGACGTCGGCTTCATCCCGTCGCGCGGCGTCGCCTACGGCTCCGGCCTCGAGCCGGCGCCGCACCTGGTCGGCGAGCGCGCACGCGGCCTCGGGCTGCTGCGGGCGGGCGGGATCGTCGCGATCTCGGCCGCGGCGCTCGTCGAGCGCATGCCGCCGCCCGACCGCCGCGCGGCCACGCTGCACGTCGAGCGCGGCGGCGAGCTCGTGCGCGACGACGCGGTGGCCGCGCTCGTGAGCGCCGGCTACAGCCGCGTCGAGCGCGTCGGCGAGCGCGGTGAGCTGGCCGTGCGCGGCGACATCCTCGACGTCTTCCCGACGACCGGCGCCGAGCCGGTGCGGATCGAGCTGTTCGGCGACGAGATCGAGCGCATCTCGCGCTTCTCGGTGTTCACGCAGCGCTCGCTGGCCGAGCTCCAGCGCTGCGATCTGCAGCCCGCGCGCGAGGCCCACCGCTCACCGGTCGACGTGGAGCAGTGGACGCACGAGGAGGACGTGCCGATCCCGAACGACCTCGTGGCGCTCGCGCCCGAGCTGATCGCGTTCGGCGTCGTCTGCGCGTGGCAGCCCGAGCGCGTGCTGGAGGCCGCGAAGGATCGCCTCGAGGAGGCCGCCGCGAGCCACTCCAAGCCGGCCCGCGAGCGCGCCTACGTGAGCGAGTCGTCCGTCGTCGAGCTGCTCGCGAGCGTGACGGCGCTCGACTCGCTCTCGGGCGACTCGCCGTCGTTCGAGGCCCAGCGCCCGGCGCTCGCGGGACGCGGCATCGCCGAGGCCGAGGCCGAGCTGCTCGGGCTCGTGCGCTCCGGCCTGCGCGTCGTCGTCGCCTTCCCGCACCGCGGCGACGCCGAGCGGACGCAGACCGCCCTGCGCCGCGTCGAGGCGACGCTGCTCGCGCCGGGCCAGCCGCTCCCGACCGCTCCCGGCGTCAGCTTCGCCGTCTCGCCGCTGCGGCGCGGCGTGATCTGGCAGAGCGCGCGCCTGGCCGTCGTCTCGGCCCAGCAGTTGTTCCGCCGGCGCGCGGCGGGCGCAGCCGTCGCGGGCCGTCTCGGCCGTGCGCTCTCGAGCGCAGCCGACCTCAAGCCCGGCGACTACGTGGTGCACGTCGAGCACGGCGTCGGGCGCTTCCTCGGCTTCGACACGAAGACCGTCGGCGGCGTCACGCGCGACTACGTGAACCTCCAGTTCAAGGGCGAGGACCGGCTCTTCGTCCCGCACGACCAGCTCGCGAAGCTGTCGCGCTACATCGGCGCGGACGGGCGCCCGCCCGCGCTCTCGAAGCTCGGCGGCAAGGCCTGGCACACGCTGCGCTCGCGCGCCCGCGCGGCCGTGCACGAGCTGGCGGGCGAGCTGCTGCGGCTGTACGCCGTGCGCCAGACGCGCACGCGCCCGGCCTACGCCGACGAGGAGGGCTGGCTCGAGCGCATGGAGCGCGCGTTCGCGTTCACCGAGACGGAGGACCAGGCGCGCGCGATCGACGAGGTCTACGCGGATCTCACGGGCGAGCAGCCGATGGATCGGCTGATCTGCGGCGACGTCGGCTTCGGCAAGACCGAGGTCGCGATGCGCGCGGCGTTCCTGGTCGCGATCTCGGGCCGGCAGGTGCTCGTGCTGGCGCCGACGACGCTGCTCGTGCAGCAGCACCTGCAGACGTTCCGCGACCGCTTCCGCGACTTCCCCGTGCGCGTCGAGGCGGTCTCGCGCATGCGCGATGCGGGCGAGGTCAAGAAGGCGCTCAAGGAGTTCAACGAGGGCGCGATCGAGGTGCTCATCGGCACGCACCGCCTGCTCTCGCGCGACGTCATCCCGAAGCAGCTCGGACTGATCGTCGTCGACGAGGAGCAGCGCTTCGGCGTGCGCCAGAAGGAGCTCGTACGCCAGTTGCGGCTCGAGGTCGACGCGCTCTCGATGTCGGCCACGCCGATCCCGCGCACGCTCCACATGTCGCTCGCCGGCCTGCGCGACATCTCCGTCATCGCGACGGCGCCACGCGGCCGCCAGCCGATCCGCACGCACGTCACGGAGTACGACGAGGCGCTCGTGGCCGCGGCCGTGCGCCGCGAGATCGGCCGCGAGGGGCAGGTCTTCTACCTCCACAACCGCGTCGAGTCGATCCACGAGGCGGCCGAGAAGCTGCGCCGGCTCGTGCCCGAGGCGCGCGTCGGCGTCGGCCACGGCCAGATGGACGACAAGCAGCTCGAGCAGGCGATGGTGGAGTTCCTGCGCGGCGACCTCGACGTGCTCGTGGCCACGACGATCATCGAGAGCGGGCTCGACATCCCGCAGGTCAACACGCTCATCATCGAGCGCGCCGACGTGCTCGGCCTGGCCCAGCTGTACCAGATCCGCGGGCGCGTCGGCCGTGGCCAGAACGCCGCTCACGCCTACCTGATGTACCCCGACGGCAGCGAGCTGTCCGAGGAGGCGCGCGCCCGGCTCGCGGCGCTCGCCGACTACACCGAGCTCGGCTCCGGCTACCGCGTCGCGCTGCGCGACCTCGAGCTGCGCGGCGCCGGCAGCCTGCTCGGCGACGAGCAGTCCGGGCACGTCGCGGCCGTCGGCTTCGAGCTCTACTGCGACCTCCTCGCCGAGGCGGTCGCGGAGCTCAGCGGCAACCGCGGCGCGCTCATGCGCCCGGTGCGACTCGACCTCGCGCTCGACGCCTACGTGCCGGCCGACTACGTGGCCTACGAGGCCGCGAAGCTCGACGTCCACCGCCGCATCGCGCTGGCCGAGACCGTCGACGAGCTGCGCGACATCCAGATCGAGATCACCGACCGCTTCGGCGAGCCCCCGGACCCGGTCGAGGCGCTGATCCTCGCGCAGGAGGCGCGCATCAAGCTCGCCGCGCTCGGCGCCGACTCGCTGACCGTGCGCGGCGCGCGCGCGACGATCGCGCGCATCACGCTCGGGCCCAGCGACCTGCGCGAGCTGCGCGAGCGCCACGGCCGGCTGCTCTACAACGCGGCCTCGGGCGAGCTCGGCGTGCCGCTCGCGCCGGAGCGGCCGCTGACCCAGGTGATCGCCGTCGTCGACACGCTCGGAGACCTCATCCGGCCCAGGAAGGCGTGACAGAGCCGGGTTAAGGCTCGGTGAAAAGGCCTCTCGCAGCATTGCGGAGGCGCAGGCGGACGGCGATGCTGCAGGAGGCGAGCACCGCGACTGCTATAGATGAGTCGCGGTGGCTCACCCGAACGGGGGAGTGTCGTAGCTTCCCGCGCCGTCGAGCCCAAGCGATTTCACACAAGGCTGTCCCATGCATCTGCCCGCCCGTCTCCGCGTGCCGCTCGCCGGTCTCGCCCTCTGCTCCGCCGCGCTGCTGATCAGCGCCTGCGGCAGCAGCTCCGACAACTCGACCTCGAACGGCTCCACGGCCTCGACCGCGAGCAGCGGCTCCGTGCCGGCCTCCGCGATCGCCGTGATCGGCGGCGAGACCGTGGCGCGCAGCAAGCTGACGTCGCTGCTGACGCAGGTCTGCGTGCAGTACAAGGCCGCCAAGAAGGCCTGCCCGAAGCCCGGCTCCGCGGCGCGCAAGCAGCTGCAGGCGAGCTTCGTGACGCAGCTCGTGCAGCAGGCCGAGTTCGACGCCGCCGCGAAGCAGCTCAAGGTCACCGTCAAGCAGGCGGACGTGACCTCGAACCTGCTGAAGCTCAAGCTGCAGTACGCCAAGGGGACGAACGGCAAGGTCGACGACGCGAAGTGGAAGAAGGTGCTCGCCGACAACCACACGACGCAGGCCACCGTCGTCGAGAATCTCCGCAACGGCCTCGAGCGCTCCGCGATCTTCGCCAACCTGACGAAGAACGTGACCGTCTCCGATACCGACGTGCAGGCCTACTACGCCAAGAACAAGAAGACCTACGCGACGCCCGCGAGCCGCGTCGTGCGCCACATCCTCGTCAAGGACAAGGCGCTCGCCGACAAGATCTACAAGCAGCTCGCGACGAGCGACGCGCAGTTCGCCGCGCTCGCCAAGAAGTACACGATCGACCCGGGCTCGAAGAAGAACGGCGGCAAGCTGGGGTCGATCCAGAAGGGCCAGACCGTCCCGGCGTTCGACAAGGTGGCGTTCACGGTCGTCACCGGCAAGGTCGCCCCGCCCGTCAAGAGCTCCTACGGCTGGCACATCATCGAGGCCACTGCGGATACTGTCCCCGCCACGCAGAAGCCGCTCAATGCTGCGCTCACGAAGACCATCCGCACGAGCCTCCTGACCACCAAGAAGCAGAGCGTCGCCAACACGTGGTTCACCGCCTTCCAGAAGAAGCTCGAGAAGAACGTGCGCTACGCGGCGGGCATGGCGCCGCCCAAGACGACCAGCACGGCCGCGTCGACCGCGGCATCGGCGCAGACCACAACGGGATGATGCGCCGCGTGACCGTCGGGGTCGTCTGCGCGCTGGCCGCAGCGGTGCTGCTGGCCGGCTGTGGCGGCTCCAGCGGCAGCTCCAAGAGCGCGGTGCCGCTCGAGAGCGTGATGGTCGTCGACGGCCAGAACGTGACCGTGACGCAGCTCCAGACGACGATGAACATCGCCAGGATCTCGGAGGGCACGAGCTACCCCGAGCCCGGCACCGACGACTGGATCTCGCTGCGCAGCCGCGCGCTCGAGGCGCTCGCCCACGACGCGGAGCTGCGCGCGTGGGCGCACGACCTCGGCGTGACCGTCCCCGCGACCGCCGTCGACGCGGCCGTCAAGCAGACGCTCGTGAGCGCGTTCCCGGGCACGAAGACCGGGACGGTCGACGCGCAGAAGGTGGCCGCCGAGTTCAAGAAGACGGGCATGACGAACGCGCTGCTGCGCCACCGCACGGAGACGAAGCTGCTCACCGCCGCGGCCGTCAAGAAGGTCGGCGGCAGCCCGGCGGTGACCGACAAGCAGGTGCAGGCGCAGTACGACAAGGACAAGGCCACGACCTACGCGCTGCCCGAGCGCCGCAAGGTGCGCCACATCCTCGTCAAGACGAAGGCGCTGGCCGACCAGCTGTACGCGCAGCTGTCGTCGTCGGATGCCGACTTCGCGGCGCTCGCGAAGCAGTACTCGACGGACTCGAGCGGCAAGACGAGCGGCGGCGATCTCGGCGTCGTCAACCGCACGAACCTCGTCAAGCCGTTCGCCGACGTCGCCTTCACGGAGCCGCAGGGCGTCGTCTCGAAGCCCACCAAGAGCACGTACGGGTGGCACCTGATCGAGGCCGAGGGCCCGGTCATGCCGAAGGGCACGCGCCCGCTCGACAAGGCGCTGAAGACCCAGATCCGTAGCCAGCTCGTCGAGAAGGCGCGCCAGAAGCACATCGCGACGGTCTTCAACCAGGCCGTCACGAAGCTCGCCGAGAACATCAAGTTCGCCCCCGGCTACTCGCCGGCGCTCGCGACCTCGCAATGACCGGCGGCGCGGCGGCGCCAGGCCCGCTGATCGTCGCGCTCGGGCCCGGAGAGGCCGAGCTCGTGCCCGCGGCGGCGGTCGCCGTCCTGCGCGCGGCCGGCGCGGTTGCGCCGCACGGCGTGCCCGACGACCTCGGCGCGGTGCTCGGAGCGCTCGGCGTGCGCTTCGACGAGGCCTCGCAGACGGTCTGCGCTCCCGATGCCGAGGCCTACGCGCTCGCACGCGCGCGACCCGACGTGCCGACGCAGCCGGAGCGCCCGCTGCTCGCGCGCCAGGCCGCGGCCGCGGCCGCGGGTGCGCTGCTCGACCTGACCGCCGTCCTGCGCCTCGAGTGCCCGTGGGATCGCGCGCAGACGGCGAGCTCGATCGTCCCGCACACGGTCGAGGAGGCCTACGAGGTCGCCGACGCCGTGCGCGAGGCGGGTCTCTCGCCGAAGCTGATCGACGAGCTCGGCGACCTGCTCTTCCAGACGACGGTCCTCGCGCTCCTGTGCGAGGAGGCCGCGGTCGGGGCCTGGGTCGACGTCGCGCTCGGCGTCGCCGCGAAGCTGCGCATCCGCCACCCGTGGGTGTTCGGCGCCGAGCGCGCGGAGACGGCCGGCGACGCGCGCAACCGCTGGGAGGACGTCAAGGTCGAGAGCGAGGGCCGCGAGGGGATCTTCCACGACGTCCCCGGGTCGCTGCCCGGCCTGCTCGAGGCGCGCAAGCTGCAGCGCCGGGCGGCCGCGATCGGCTTCGACTACGCGACGGCGGCCGAGGCCTTCGGCGACCTCGAGGGCGAGCTCGAGGAGCTGCGCGCCGAGCTCCGCGGGCAGCCCGAGCCGGAGCCCGAGCGCGAGCCGCGGCCCGAGGTCGTCGGCGAGATCGGCGACGTGCTGTTCGCGTGCGTCAACGTCGCGCGGCGCCACAACTGCGATCCCGAGCTCGCGCTGCGCGCCGCCAGCGCGCGCTTCCGCGGCCGCATCGAGCTCGCCGAGCGCCTCGCCGAGGCCGAGGGGGTCGCCTTCCGGGCGGTGGGGACGGCGCAGCAGGAGCACTACTATCAAGCCGCCAAGCAGTCTCTCAGGAAGAGCTAGAGCCCAGTGACCACGATCGCATCCGTGCACGCGCGCCAGATCCTCGACTCGCGAGGAAACCCGACCGTCGAGGTCGACGTCGTCACCGACGGCGGCGCCAGCGGTCGCGCCGGCGTGCCGTCGGGCGCCTCGACCGGCTCCCACGAGGCGATCGAGCGCCGCGACGGCGGCTCCGCATACGGCGGCAAGGCCGTCGCCGGGGCGGTCGCGAGCGTCAACGGCGAGCTCGCGGACGCGCTGATCGGCCACGACGTGCACGACCAGCGCGGGGTGGACCGCCTGCTCTGCGACGTCGACGGCACGCCCGACAAGGGCCGCATCGGCGCGAACGGCGTGCTCGGCGTCTCGCTGGCGGTCGCCAAGGCCTCGGCCGCCGCGCTCGGGCTGCCGCTCTGGCGCTCGCTCGGGGGCCCGTCGGCGCACGTGCTGCCGGTGCCGATGATGAACGTCATCAACGGCGGCGCGCACGCCGACAACGCGCTCGACCTGCAGGAGTTCATGCTCGTCCCGCACCGCGCGGAGTCGTTCGCGGAGGCGCTCCAGATCGGCGCCGAGGTCTACCACGCGCTCAAGGCGCGGCTGCACGGGGACGGGCTCTCGACGGCGGTCGGCGACGAGGGCGGCTTCGCGCCCGAGATCTCGTCGGCCGAGGCCGCGATCGAGCTCATCCTGGCCGCGGCCGGCGACGCGGGCCACGGCGATGCCGTCGGCCTCGCGCTCGACCCCGCGATGACGGAGCTCTACCACGACGGCGCATACCACCTGGAGGGCCGCGAGCTGAGCTCCGAGCAGCTCGTGGAGTGGTGGATCGAGCTCTGCGGGCGCTATCCGATCCTCTCGCTCGAGGATGCGATGGCGGAGGACGACTGGGACGGCTGGGTGCAGCTCACGCGCCAGCTCGGCTCGCGCGTCCAGCTCGTCGGCGACGACCTCTTCGTGACGAACCCGAAGCGGCTCGCCGAGGGCATCGACGCCGGCGCCGCGAACGCGATCCTCGTCAAGGTCAACCAGATCGGCACGCTCAGCGAGTCGCTCGACGCGATCGCGCTCGGCGCGCGCGCGGGCTACGCGTCCGTGATCTCGCACCGCTCGGGCGAGACGGAGGACGCGACGATCGCCGACATCGCCGTGGCCACGAACGCCGGGCAGATCAAGACCGGCGCGCCCTGCCGCTCGGAGCGCGTCGCGAAGTACAACCAGCTCCTGCGCATCGAGGAGCAGCTCGGCGCGCAAGCCGCCTATCCGGGCCTGCGCGCGTTCGCCGGGCGCGCCACGTGAGCATGGCCCCGAGACGGACGAAGATCGTCTGCACGATCGGCCCGGCGACCGCGGACGAGCCGATGATCGAGCGCCTCTTCGCGGCCGGCATGGACGTCGCCCGCGTGAACTGCTCGCACGGCGCGTCGGCCGACCTCGAGGCGCTCGTGCACTCGCTGCGCGCCGTCGAGAAGCGGCTCGACCGCCCGCTCGCGATCCTCGCCGACCTGCCCGGCCCGAAGCTGCGCGTCGCGCCGCTGAGCGAGCCGCGCACCGTCGCCGACGACGACGAGATCGTGCTCGCGAGCGCCGGCGCCGCGAGCGGCGAGGATCTCCCGCTCGGCTTCGAGCTCGACTTCGCGCGCGTCGTGCGGCCGGGCTCGCCGGTCATGATCGACGACGGCCGCGTGCGCCTGCGCGTGATCGAGGCGCTCGGCAAGCGCGTGCGCTGCCGCGTCGAGACGGGCGGCATCATCCGCTCGCAGAAGGGCGTCAACCTGCCCGGCAGCTACCTCCCGATCCCGTCGATCACGGATCGCGACAAGGAGCTGCTCGAGCTGGCCGTGAAGTCCTGGGACGTCGACTACGTCGCGCTCTCGTTCGTGCGCCGCGCCGAGGACGTCGAGGATCTCAAGCGCCTCGTGCAGGCCCACGGCGGCCGCCAGCGCGTGATCGCCAAGATCGAGAAGCTCGAGGCGATCGAGCAGCTCGAGGCGATCGTGGCCGTCACCGACGCGCTCATGGTCGCGCGCGGCGACCTCGGCGTCGAGATCGGCGCCGCCGAGGTGCCGATGCTGCAGAAGCGCCTGATCCGCCTCGGCCGCGAGGCCGGCAAGACCGTGATCACGGCGACGCAGATGCTGGAGTCGATGATCGACGCGCCCGAGCCGACGCGCGCCGAGGCCTCCGACGTCGCGAACGCGATCCTCGACGGCACCTCCGCGATCATGTTGAGCGGCGAGACCGCCGTCGGCAGGTACCCGGTCGAGGCCGTCGACACGATGGTGCGCATCGCCGCAGCCGTGGAGCCGGAGTTCGCCTACCGCGACACGCCGTTCGAGGCCACGCGCCAGGGCGCGCGCTACATCTCCGACGTCGTCGGGCACGCCGCCTGCGACATGGCCGAGATCATCGAGGCGGCCGCGATCATCGTCCCGACCGTCTCGGGCGAGACCGCGCGCGAGGTCTCGCGGCACCGCCCGCACCGCCCGATCGTGGCCTGCACGCCGAGCTGGGACGTGCAGCGCCAGCTGATGCTCGACTGGGCCGTCGTCCCGCTCGCGCTCGATCCGGCACAGGACGTCGAGACGCTCTGGCTGCGCTCGATCGACGCCGTGCAGCGCTCCGGCATCGCGGGTCCCGGCGACCGCGTCGTGATCACGAGCGGCACGAACGTCAACCGCCCCGGCGCGACGAACACGATCCTCGTCCAGACGCTCTGACGCGGGCGCTGCACGTGTCCCGAGTCGGACTCGGGACGCTAGGGCGTGAGCGCGAAGGGCTTCTCGCCCGGGCGGATGTAGCCCTGCGAGCGCGCCTGCGCGATCATCGCGGGCGTCCGCGACGCGCTGCGGTACTCGGCCTGCAGCCGCGCGTGCTCGCGATCGAGCCGCGCGACGTCCGTCCGCAGCTTGCCGGTCGCGGTGCGCGCGTGCATGTACGAGCGCACGGGCCCGATGCAGAGCACGACGAGCAGCACGAGCAGCGCGCCGGCGCCGAGGCGCCGAGCGCGGTGGAGGCGCGCGCTGCGGGTGGGGCGGGGGCGAGGCGGCATCTGCACGGCTTCGCCGTCTGCGCCGGTGCTCCTCCCGGCTGCCACACTTCCACGCGTGGAAGCTGCGACCCAACGTGACCGCGAGGCGATCGAGCGGCAGCTCGGCCGGCCGCCGCGCGCCCTCGCCGGCGTCGCCGCGCGCTGTCCGCACGGCGGGCCGAGCGTGATCGCCCAGCGTCCCTACGACGCCCACGGCACGCCGTTCCCGACGACGCTCTGGCTCTCGTGCCGCGCGCTCGTGCACGCCGTCGGCGAGCTCGAATCGGGCGGCGGCATCGCCGCGCTCGAGGGCGACCTGGCAGCGCGCCCGGCATTGCGCCGCAGCCGGGTGGCGGCCGATGCGCGCGTGGCGGCGCTGCGCGCGCGGCTGGCTCCGGCCGGGCCGCGCGTAGACGACGGCGCGGTGCTCGCGACGAGCCTCGACGGCGGATCGCCCGGCGCGCCGCTCAAGTGCCTGCACGCCCACGCCGCGGTCGCGCTCGCGGCGCCGCCCTACGCGCTCGGCTCGCTCGTCCTGGAGCGCGCCGGCGCCGAGACTCCGGAGCGGTGCTGCGCATGGGCGTGAGCGAGCTCAGCGTGCGCCTGGCGCGCGAGGACTGGCGCAGCGGCGAGCGGTTCGTCGAGCGCATCCTCGCCGACCCGAAGCGCGCGCCGATCGCGCGCGTCGTCATGCAGGAGCTCGAGCGCGAGCTGCGCCGGCGGCTCGGGCAGACCTACACGCTCGCGACGCTCGTGGCGCTCTACGGCGACGCCGACCGCTGGGCCCGCGATGCCGCGCAGCGCTCGGCCCCCGAGGTCGGCTGGGCACACGACGCCGCCTTCGCCGACGCCGCCTGCGCGCGCGCCGCCCGTAACGCACGCGATTGGAAGCCGTCCACGTGAGCTACGTTCCCCCGTCCCTGCCGCCGCCGCAGCACGATCCCACCGAGGAGCTCGTGCGCATCGACCGCCGCCGCAAGGCGGTCGTGCGGCAACGCCGGCGCTCGCGGATCGCACGCGTCTTCGTGGTGCTCGCGCTGGGCGGCGTCGCGGCCGGCGGCTTCCTCGTCGGACGCGAGTTCTCGGACGCCCCGGGGCCGCAGCTGAAGACGTCGGATCGCGGCCTCGCGCGGGTCACGGTCACGGATACGGTCGCCGCGCGCACGGTGACCGTCGTCACGCGCGGCACCCCGTGAGCGTCCGCTCCCGCACGCTGCAGCCGCGTCGCTCGCGTGCTCCGGGAGCAGCAGCCACCCCCGCATTTGCAGGGTGGATACGGCACCGCGCCGACCGCATCCCCCGATCCGGGCTACACTGGGACGCATGAAGGGAGACGCCGACTCCCCGCACCGGCGCACGGGTGCGCGTTCCGCCGAGCCGACGTGGTTGACCCTGGGTCAGGCCGCCAAGTATCTCGGGATCGCGCAGAGCACGGTGAGGGTCTGGACCGACAGCGGTCGCCTGCCGGTGTTCTACACGCCGGGCGGCCACCGCCGCTTCCTGCGCTCCGACCTCGACGCGTTCATCCAGCGCAACGGGGCAGGCTCGCGGCCACGCGGCGACGCCGTCGTGCTCGTCGTCGACGACAACCCCAAGCTGCGCTCCTTCATCCGCGTCAACCTCGAGTTCGACGGCATGGTCGTCCGCGAGGCCGCCACGGCCGAAGAGGGCCTCGCCGCGCTCGACGAGGATCCGCCCGACCTCGTGATGCTCGACGTCAACCTGCCGGGCATCGACGGCTGGGAGATGCTGCGCCGCGTCCGCGAGCGCCACGGCATCGAGACGCTGCCGGTGATCATGTTCTCGGGCGAGAGCGAGGACGATCACGCCGAGGAGATCGGCGCCAACACGTTCGTCGGCAAGCCGCTCGACCCGCTCGCCCTCGTGGAGCAGGCGAAAGCCCTCCTGCGCGTCCGCGTCACCCAATTCGGGTAGGCGGGCTTCGCGCGATCGCACCGTCTGGACGCCCTGGGAACGACCCGGCGTCTAGCGTTTGGGGGCTTCGCGCGAGCGCACCGTCTGGACGTCCTGGGAACGACCCGGCGTCTTGCAAGTGCGGAGCACGTGCGGCGACGCCGCGTCGTCCCCAGGACGCCCAGCCAGCACGCTCGCGCGAAGCGCATGAGTGAGCGAATTTGGCTGGCGGCCGCACCAGTAGCCGAGTTGGGGTCTGTGCGATACCCGGCGACGCGACCGCACCCGCGCGGCGGCGCAGAGCCTCCACCCAGCGCTGCTGCGGAGCGCGGGGCAGACCTGGGGCACGCCCGAGACCCGGCGCCCAGCCTTACGTGGTCTGACCCCTGAGCCCAGGCCAACGTCTCACGGTACGGAGAGGCGACGCCACAGGTACCGCAAGAACCCTCAACTCCAGTAACCGAGTTGGGGCCTGTGCGGTACCCGGCGACGCAGATGCACCCGAGCGGCGGCGCAGAGCCACCACCCAGCGCTGCTGCGGAGCGCGGGGCAGACCTGGGGCACGCCCGAGACCCGGCGCCCAGGCTTACGTGGTCTGACCCCTGAGCCCAGGCCAACGACCCGAGGCACGTAGGAGCAGCGTCACAGGATGCGCCGCATCGCCGCCCGGTGACGGCTCGCAAGCCTCCGCTCCAGTAACCGAGTTGGGGCCTGTGCGGTACCCGGCGACGCGACGGCACGCGCGCGGTGGCGCACAGCCACCACCCACGTCACTGCGGCGCGCGGGCTACCCAGGCGACGCCACAGCTCTCAGCGAAACCGCGCTACACCCTCCGACGCAGCCCGCCCACGCCCCTCGCTCAGGCGTTGTGCGAGCGGTCGCGCTCGCCGTCCGCATCGGCGTGCACCACGCGACGCAGGACGATGGCGTCCGCGCTCACCTCGACGCGCAGCGGACCGCCGCCCTGCCAGTGCTCCTGGAAGGTCGCGTCGGCCGTGACCGAGGGGTCGAGCAGGAGCACGCTGCCGGGCAGCAGGCGGGCCTCGAGGCCGCGTCCGCCGCGGCCGCGGCCTCGCCGGCGGCCGCGCTTGCGCGCGCTGCGCACGGGCTCGTCACCGCTCGGGGCGGTGCCGGCGTCGTCCGCATGCTCGTCGTCGTCCTGGCCGGGCTCGTCATCCTCGTGCTCGGCCTGCGGCTGCTCGTCGTGAAGCTCGGCGGGAGCGGCGTCCTCGGGGGCCTCCGCGGCAGCGGTCGTGCGGCCGGCGCCGCCGCGTGCGCCGCGGCGGCGTGCGGGCTTCGCGGGCGCGCCGCTGGACGCGTCGTCGTCCTCGCCGGCCGCGACTGCGCTGCTCTCGTCGTCGGCGACCTCCGCCGCGGCGGGCGTCTTGCGCGGCGCGCGACGGCGCGGCGCGCGCGCGGGCGTCGCTTCGGCCTCGTCGGCGCTCTCGGCCGGGACGGCTTCGGGCTCGGGCCCGGCCTCGAGCGCGGCGGCCTCCTCGGCGAGCATCGCCTCGACGACGCTGTCGGGCGTGATCGGCGCGAGCGGCGCCGGCCCTCCGCGCTCGATCCCGTGCTCCTGGCGGAACGCGCGCACGGACTCCGCCGTCGTCTCGAGCTGGTGGGCGATCCAGGCGTCCGTCGAGCCCTCTTGCGCCCACGCGCGGATGCGGTTGAGCTGCGGTTTGAGGGCTGCGATTCGGCGCGACATGCGGGGGATCCTATGCGATCACTGCGGCGTCGCCGGGCCCGCGACCCGTGCGCATCAGCCGAACAGGGAACGGGCCACGGAGAGGGCTCCGTAGCCGATCGCCACTGCGGCACCGGCCGTCAGGAGCACGAACAGCCAGATCACCCAGCGCGAGCGCCGCTCGAGTGCCCGTCGCTGGCGCTCTTCCGCGCGCGCGCGCCGACGACGATCCAGCTCCTCGATGAGCTCACGCTCGAGCTCGGGGTCGTCGGCTCGATCCTTCCAGCGGGTACGCCTGCCCGGGGGCACGCTCACGGGTCGCAGGGTAGTCCATCCGCTCCCCGGCCTCGCCGCCTCGGGCCGCGCTCTATGCTGAGCGCCGTGGTCGACGAGACTGCCCAGGCCGAGCCGCCCGGCCTCGCGTTGCTGGCCGAGCTGCGCCCGTCGCTGCTCGAGCGCTGCTCGCTCGTGGCCCACGAGGTGCTGGCGCCCGAGGACGTCGCGTTCTCGCGCGTGCGCGGAGGCTGCGAGCAGGCGCTCGAGGCGCTCGAGCGCTGCCTGCGCGATCCGCACCGGGCGCCCTTCTCGTCGCTCGTGCTCGAGCGCGAGGTCGCCGGGTGCATCCAGGGCGGCCTCAGCTTCGTCGCGCTCGTCGGCGCGCTCCAGCGCGCGTTCGTGGAGCTCGGGACGCAGGTCGCCGGAGCGCCGTCGGAGGCCGCCGAGGCGCTGCTCTCGGCCGCGGGCGGCGTGCTCGAGCGCGTCGCGACCGCCGCTGCGGCCGAGCTCGACACGACGCATCGCGCCTCGCTCCGCAGGCGCGCCGCGATCGCCGATCGCGTGCGCGCCGCGGCGAGCCTGCTCGCGGGAGTGGCGCTCGACCTCGACCGCGTGCTCGACGCCATCAGCCGCGCGACCGCCGAGGGCCTCGCCTGCGACTGGGCCGCGGTCGCCGTGCGCGAGCCCGACGGCCGCCTCGTGATCGCCGCCAGCACGGGGCGCGGCGCGGGGTGGGTGCAGCGCTGGCACCTGCGCGCCGACAGCGGCTTCGCCGGCCGCGCGCTCACGAGCGAGGGCGCCGCGATCGCGGCCGACCCGAGCGACATCCCGTTCGAGGGTGACGGCGGGCCGCCCGCGGTGCTCGCGTTCGCGCTGCGCGACG
>DASXXY010000394.1:0-11051 GCA_036502805.1 Gaiellales bacterium
GTGATCGACTGCCACGTCGACGGCTTCCGCTTCGACCTCGCGTCCGCCCTGGCCCGCGAGCTCTACGACGTCGACCGCCTCTCGGCGTTCTTCGACGTGATCCACCAGGACCCCGTGCTGTCGCAGGTCAAGCTGATCGCCGAGCCCTGGGATCTCGGACCGGGCGGCTATCAGGTCGGCAACTTCCCGGTGCTCTGGACGGAGTGGAACGGCATCTACCGCGACACGATGCGCGACGTCTGGCGCGGCGAGACGGGCGTGGCGGCCTTCGCGTCGCGCTTCACGGGCTCGAGCGACCTCTACGAGTCGGACGGGCGCCACCCCTCGGCCTCGATCAACTTCATCACCGCGCACGACGGCTTCACGCTCGCGGACCTCGTCTCGTACAACGACAAGCACAACGAGGCCAACGGCGAGGGCAACCGCGACGGCACCGACGACAACCGCTCGTGGAACTGCGGCGCCGAGGGCCCGACCGAGGACGCCGACATCGCGGCCCTGCGAGCGCGCCAGCAGCGCAACTTCCTGACGACGCTGATCCTCTCGCAGGGCGTGCCGATGATCACCGCCGGCGACGAGATGGGGCGCACGCAGGGCGGCAACAACAACGCCTGGTGCCAGGACAACGAGATCTCGTGGCTCGACTGGGAGCTCGATCCGCGGCGCGAGGAGCTGCTCGCGTTCACGCGCCGCCTGCTCGAGCTGCGCCGCACCCACCCGATCTTCCACCGCACGCAGTTCCTCACCGGCAAGGGCACGCCCGGGCAGCTCCCGGACGCCTGGTGGTTCCGGCCAGACGGCCGGCGCATGAACGCCGCCGACTGGCAGAACGGCGTCTCGCACGCGCTCGGCGTGTTCTTCAACGGGCGCGCGATCGGGAGCGTCGGCGCGCAGGGCGAGCCGATCGTCGACTCCTCGTTCGTCCTGCTCCTGAACGCCCATCACGAGGACATCACGTTCACGCTGCCGCCGCGGCGCTTCGGCTCGCGCTGGCAGGTGGAGCTGCTGACGGCGGCCCCCGACGCCGCGCACGTCCTCGTGACCGCGCGCGGCGGCGTGCACGTCGCCGCGCGCTCGATGCTGCTGCTGCGCGAGCCCGGCGAGGCATGATCGCAGCCATCCGCGTGACGGTCTGGAACGAGCACCGTCACGAGCGCGCGCACGCGCACGTGGGCGCGATCTACCCCGACGGCATGCACGCGGAGATCGCGCGCGCGCTCGCGGAGCGGACGCGGCGGCCGCTCGCGATCCGTACGGCCACGCTCGACGATCCCGGTCACGGCCTCGCCGGCGGCGTGCTCGACGAGACCGATGTGCTCGTGTGGTGGGGCCACCGCGCGCACGACGAGCTGCCGGATGCGCTCGCCGAGCGCATCGAGGCGCGCGTGCACGCGGGCATGGGCTTCGTGGCGCTGCACTCTGCCTCGCGCTCGAAGCCGTTCCTGCGCCTGATGGGCACCGCGTGCTCGTACCGCTGGCGCGAGGCCGATGACCGCGAGCTGATCTGGGTCGTCGCTCCCGGCCACGCGATCGCGCGCGGACTGCCGCCCGTGATCGAGCTCCCGCACCACGAGATGTACGGCGAGCCCTTCGCGATCCCCGAGCCCGACGAGCTCGTGCTCGTGAGCTGGTTCTCGGGCGGCGAGGTGTTCCGCAGCGGCTGCTGCTGGCGGCGTGGCGCGGGGCGGATCGCCTACCTCGGGGCGGGCCATCAGGAGTGGCCGGTGTTCCATCAGCCGGAGATCCGGCAGCTGCTCGCGAACGCCGTCGCGTGGGCGCACGGCGAGGACGCCGAGGGCACGCCGGCGCGCCTGCCGGAGCATGCCGAGACGGGCTGGTTCGAGCAGGCGGGGCGCGGGGTATGAGGCTCGGCGTGCCGATGCCGTCCGTGCTGTACCGTCGCGCCTGAACCGCGGAGGAGGAGCTGGTGGGGGACACGACCGTCGTACTCGTGGGGACGCTCGACACGAAGGGCCGCGAGTACGCGTTCCTGCGCGATCGCCTGCACGCCGCGGGCGTCGGGACGATCCTCGTCGACGCCGGCATCATGGGACCGCCGCTCGTCGAGCCCGACATCAGCCGGCAGGAGGTCGCCGCCGCCGGCGGCGCCGACGTCGAGGCCCTGCGCGCCGCGGGGGATCGCGGCCAGGCCGTGCTCGCGATGGCGCGCGGCGCCACGGCCGTCGTCTCGCGCCTGCACGCAGAGGGTCGCTGCGACGGCGTGCTCGCGGCCGGTGGATCGGGCAACACGTCGATCGCCGCCGAGGCGATGCAGGCGCTGCCGGTCGGCGTGCCCAAGCTGATCGTCTCGACGATCGCCGCCGGCGACACGCGGCCCATCGTGGGCGCGAGCGACATGCTGCTCGCGGCCTCCGTGGTCGACGTGGCGGGCATCAACTCGGTCTCGGCGCGCGTGCTCGCGAACGCCGCAGCAGCCATGGCGGGGATGGTGCAGGCCGCGCCGCTCGAGCTCGGCGAGAGCCGGCCGCTCGTCGCCGCCTCGATGTTCGGCGTCACGACGCCGTGCGTGACGCACGCCGCCGAGGCGCTCGACGGTCTCGGCTACGAGGTGCTGACGTTCCACATGACGGGCACGGGCGGGCGCTCGATGGAGGCGCTGATCGCGGGCGGCTTCATCAGCGGCGTGCTCGACACGACGACGACGGAGCTGTGCGACGAGCTCGTCGGCGGCGCGCTCAGCGCCGGGCCCGACCGGCTCACCGCAGCGGGCGCCGCCGGCATCCCGCAGGTCGTCTCGCTGGGCGCGCTCGACATGGTCAACTTCGGCCCGCGCGAGAGCGTGCCGGCGCAGTTCGAGGGCCGCAACCTGTACGTCCACAACGCGCAGGTGACGCTCATGCGGACGACGCCGGAGGAGTGCGCGCAGCTCGGCGAGGAGATCGCGCGCAAGCTCTCGGCCGCGACGGGGCCGGTCGCGCTGTTCGTGCCGCTCGGCGGCATCTCGATGATCGCGACGCCGGGCGGGCCGTTCTACGACGCCGCGGCCGACGAGGCGTTGTTCGCCGCGGTGCGCGCGAACGCAGGCGACAACGTCGAGCTCGTCGAGCTCGACCTCGACATCAACGATCCGGCTTTCGCGGACGCCATGGTCGCGAAGCTCCACGGCTACTTGGCGGGACGTACATGAAGCGTGCGGAGGCCCTGGCGAAGCTCCAGGCGACGATCGCGAGCGGCCGTGCGGTGATCGGCGCGGGCGCCGGCACCGGCCTCTCGGCGAAGTGCGCCGAGGCGGGCGGCGTCGACCTGATCATCATCTACAACTCCGGCCGCTTCCGCATGGCCGGGCGCGGCTCGCTCTCGGGGATGATGCCCTACGGAGACGCCAACGCGATCGTCGTCGACATGGCCCGCGAGGTGCTGCCCGTCGTGCGCGACACGCCGGTGCTGGCGGGCGTCTGCGGCACGGATCCGTTCCGTCTCATGGACGTCTTCATCGACGAGCTGATCCGCATCGGCTTCTCCGGCGTGCAGAACTTCCCGACCGTCGGGTTGATCGACGGCCTCATGCGCGTCAACCTCGAGGAGACGGGGATGGGCTACGACCTCGAGGTCGACGCCATCCGCATCGCGCACGAGAAGGACATGCTGACCGCGCCCTACGTCTTCGACGCCGAGAGCGCTGCGGCCATGACGCGCGCCGGCGCCGACGTGATCGTGCCGCACATGGGGCTGACCACGAAGGGCACGATCGGCGCGAGCACGGCGAAGACGCTCGACGAGTCGGTCACGCTCGTGCAGGAGATGCACGACGCGGCTGCCGCGATCAACCCCGACGTCATCGTGCTCTGCCACGGCGGCCCGATCGCCGAGCCCGAGGACGCCCGCTACGTGCTCGAGCGCACGACCGGCGTGAAGGGCTTCTTCGGCGCCTCGAGCATGGAGCGCCTGCCGACCGAGATCGCCATGACCGAGAACATGCAGCGCTTCAAGGCGCTCACCGTCACACACTAGGAGCACGCCATGAGCAGATTCGTGATGCAGGCCGACATGACGACGGATCACGTCGACTGGGGAACCATCGGCTGGCGCACGCGGCCGGAGAACACGGCCTGCAAGACGTTCGTCGTGATGGACGTCGGCCTCGAGCCCGGCTTCGGGCACGACTTCCACAAGCACCCGGAGCAGGACGAGCTGATCACGGTGCTCGCCGGCACGATCGAGCAGTGGATCGAGGGCGAGAAGCAGGTGCTCGAGGTCGGCGACTCGGTCTACCTCGACAAGGACGTCGTGCACGCCTCGTTCAACGTCGGCGACGTGCCGGCGCGCATGTTCGTCGTGCTCGCGCCGAGCGTCGGCGAGGAGGGCTACCAGCTCGTCGACATGGCGGGCGAGGAGCCCTGGAGCGGATTGCGCTGACTGCGCTCGGCGAGCCGCTCCGCATCGCGC
Source organism: Gaiellales bacterium (assembly GCA_036502805.1). Taxonomy (GTDB): domain Bacteria; phylum Actinomycetota; class Thermoleophilia; order Gaiellales; family JALYLC01; genus JALYLC01. The sequence goes on from DASXXY010000394.1 coordinate 4,408, forward strand.
ACCGCGGCTACCGCTCCGGCGCGAAGGAGAACACCCTCGAGGCGTTCGCAGCCGCGATCGACCACGGCGCGGACGTCCTCGAGGTGGACGTCCGGCGCCGGCGCGACGGCACGCTCGTGGCCCACCACGACCGCGCCGACGCAGCGGACGCGCCGCTGCTCGCCGCCGTGCTCGAGCTGGCGGCGAGCTCGCGCGTCCAGCTCAACCTCGATCTCAAGACGAGCGGCATCGAGCGCCCGCTCGTCGCGCTCGTGCGCGCGGCCGGCCTCGCCGGACGCGTCACATGCACGGGCGGCAACTGGGCGCTGCTGGCGGGCATCCACCGCGCGGAGCCTGGCATTCGCGCGGGCCTGACGATGCCGCGGCGGATCTGGCCGCGGCCGCTCCAGCCGCTGCAGCGCCTGTGGTACGCCTGGCGGGCGCCCGGCATCCTGGCGGCCTACGACGCGCAGGTCGTCTCCTGTCACCGCGAGCTCGTGAGCCGCCTGCTCGTCGCCCGCCTGCATGCCGTGGGCGCCGAGATCTGGGTCTGGACGGTCGACCGCCCGGCCGAGATCGTGCGCCTGCGCCAGCTGCACGTCGACGGCATCTGCTCCGACGACCCCGCGAGCCACGGCTGGGGCGAGCAGGTCGCCGAGTCGCTGCCCTAGGCGCTCGGACCGCAACACGCGGGGTCAGGCCTGCAACACGGGGGTCTGACCCGCAACGTGCGGGTCAGACCCCCGTGTTGCGGACCACCGTGTTCACGGGCGCTCCGGCCGCGGGCCGCGCCGGCTGCGCGTCAGACGCGGCGGCGCTGGGCGTAGCCCTCGCCGATGCGGTGCCAGTGCATCACCGCGTGCTCGCCGTACAGCCAGCAGAGCTCGACGAGCTCGCCGTCGCGCTCGCTCGGGAAGTCGAGCAGGCCGCGCTCGGCGTCCTTGACGCGGACGCCGGCCTCGTGCAGCTCGCCGATCGCATCGTCGAGCGCGCTCAGGTGCTCGCAGGCGTGCGCGGCGGCCTCGGCCTCGCGCGCCGTCGGCTGCACGCCGCCGAGCTCGTCGGCGCGGCGCGCCAGCTCGTCGAGCACGCCCTGCTCGGCGCGCAGCGCGAGCGCGTGCTCGCGCAGGCCGGCGACGACGGGGAGGATGTCGGGCAGGAGCGCATTCGCCTGATCGACGGTGAAGAGCCGGGTCGGGTTCGGGAGCTCGGCCACGAAGCCCGGCATCGTACCCGGGACGAGTTTCGCACGACGCGGCACTCGCGCACGCCTTCCGTCCAGTGCGCTCCTGGCCCTTCGACAGTGACCACGAACGAGGGAGCCGCCAGCGCTCGGGCGGCTCCGTCGCCGTGCGAAACGCGTCCGCGAACGGGGTCAGGTCCGCAACACGAGGGTCAGGCCCGCGCGTTGCGGGTCAGACCCCGGTGGTGCGTCGGACGCTGCCGCGCCGCCCTCCCGCCGAAGCGCCCCGACTCGGCGACGGCGTCGGCCCGGGCGCGTCGGCGGGCGGAACGATCAGTAGCGCCAGAGGTGCGCCGCGATGATCTCCTCGGCGCTCTTGCCGTCGGCCCAGTCGGCGTCCGAGCGCCGCACGCCGACGAACGCGTTCGCCATCGCGTCGCCGAACGCCTCGCGGATGCGGGGCGCGGCCTCGAAGTTCGCGATCTGCTCGTCGGTCGTCTGCGCGAAGCGCCGGACGCCGCGCGCGTCGCGCTGCTCCGGCGTCCAGCCGCCCGGATCGTCGCTGATCTGCTCCGGCAGCTTCAGCCCGTCCTCGATGCCCGCGAGGCCGGACGCGATCATCGCGGTCAGCCCGAGGTAGGGGTTGCCGGACGCGTCGGAGGCCTTCAGCTCGATGTTCGCGTTCTGCGCGCCGATCGCCTCGGCGCCGGGCACGAAGCGCAGGGAGGCCTCGCGGTTGTCGGCGCCCCAGAACGCGTACGCGCTCGCGAAGTAGCCGGGGCGCAGCCGGATCAGCGACGGCACGCTCGGCGCCGTCACGGCCACGACGCCCGGCAGGTCGCGCAGGATGCCGGCCACGAACGCTTCGCCCTCGGCCGTCATGCCTTCCGGGCCGTCGCCGCCCGAGAGCAGGTTCTGGCCGTCCTTGAGCAGCGAGAGGTGGAAGTGCCAGCCGTTGCCGACGCCGTCGGGCGTGATCAGCGGCGCGAACGAGGCGCGCAGGTCGTTCGCGCGTGCGGCCGCGCGGATCGTCTCGCGCGCGAGCAGCTGGTTGTCGGCGGCCAGCAGCGGGTCGACGGCGTCGAGCGAGAGTTCGAGCTGCGACCAGCCGTACTCGGCGTGGATCTGCCCGATGCCGAGGCCGTTGGCGTCGAGGTCGCCGAGCAGCTCGCTCAGGAACTCGCTCACGTCGAGCATCGCGTTCGGGCTGTAGACCGGGCCGTGGTGCGCGGCCACGGGCTCGTCGGAGTCCTCGCCGATGAACCACTCGAGCTCGCAGCCGGCCTTGAGCTCGTAGCCGAGGGCGCCCGCCTTCTCGACCATCCGCTCGAGCGCGGCGCGGTAGCAGTGCTCCCAGCGCGGGCCCTCCTGCAGCCACAGCCCGGCCGGCGCCCACGCGAACGCCGGCTGCCCGGCGAGCTGCACGATGCGCTCGGGCACGGCCTTCACCCGGAAGTCGCCGGTCGCCGTGTCGAGGCCCTCGACGCCCCACTTGATGTGGTCGTGCGAGTCGAACACGGCGAACAGGAAGGAGCAGCCCATGCCGCGCTCGACGGCCGAGGCGAGCTTGTCGATGGGCGCGCTGCGGGAGCGCTGGATGCCGTTGGCATCGGCCCACGCGACGGTGAGCGCGCGGACGCCCTTGGCCTTCAGCTCGGCAGCGAGAGCCGCGAGATCCGTGGTGCTCACGGGTGCTCCTTCAAGACGGGTGCTCGACGGTTCGGAGCCGGGAGGGTACCCCGTCAGGCGATTCTGATGACCACCTTGCCGAAGCGCTCGCCCGCGGTCAGGCGGTGCGCGGCGGCGGGGAGGTCCTCGAACGCATGGACGGAGTCGATCGCGGGACGCCAGGCGGCGGTCTCCAGGTGCGCGCAGAGGGCCGCGAACTCGCGCGGGCTGCCCATCGTCGTGCCGACCAGCGAGCGCCAGCGCCAGTAGATCTCCGCGACCGGGACGGTGGCCTCGTCGCCGCCGGTGTCGCCGTAGTTCACGAGCACGCCGCCGCGCACGAGCGCTGCCAGCGCGCGACCCCAGCCGGAGCCGCCGAACGAGTCGACGACGGCGTGCACGCCCTCGCCGCCGGTCGCCGCGCGCACCTGCGCGGGCCACTCGGGGTCGTCGTAGCGGAACCCGCCGCGCGCGCCGAGCTCGACGCAGCGGGCGATCTTCTCGTCGCTGCCCGACGTGACCCAGACCTCGGCGCCGAGCGCCGTCGCGATCTGGATGCAGAATGTCGAGACTCCGGAGCCGCCGCCCGTGATCAGGATGCGCCGTCCGGGCGCCGCGTCTGCGCACGTCACGACCGCGCGCCAGGCCGTCAGACCGGCGAGCGGGAAGGCCGCCGACTCGTCCCAGGTGAGCGACGCCGGCCGGCGGTGGACGTTGCGCGCGGGCACGACGATGCGCTCTGCGAACGTCCCCTCCGTCGGTGCGCCGAGGATGTCGAAGGTCGCAGCGGCGGCACGCTCGTCGTCGCCCCAGCCGAGCGCCGGATCGATCACGACCTCGTCGCCCGGAGCGAATGCATGCACGCCCTCGCCGACGGCCGCCACGCGGCCGGCGCCGTCCGAGCCGAGCGTCACGGGCACGGGTGTCGAGGGCGCGCGCCAGATCCACCAGTCGCGGCGGTTGAGCGCCGCCGTGACGAGGTCGACGACGACCTCGCCAGGCCCGGCGACGGGGTCGGGGAGCTGCTGGAGCTCGAAGCGCGGCTCTGCCGCGGCGAGTGTGAGACGGTGTGCGCGCATGCCGCATGCTCGCGGATACGATCGCGGCGTGGGGGAGCTTGACGGACGCGTAGCGCTCGTGACCGGCGCCGGCCGGGGCATCGGCCGCGCCGCCGCGCTCGCGCTCAGCCGCGAGGGTGCCCGCGTCGTCGGCGTGTCCCGCAGCGCGGACGAGCTCGCGAGCCTGCACGAGGAGTGCGGCGCGCTCGGCGTGACCGTCGCGCTCGACGACCCGGCCGGCTGCCGCGCCGCCGTGGACGCCGCACGCGAGCTCGGGCCGGTGCAGATCCTCGTCAACAACGCGGGCATCGGATCGGCGAACGACGCCGCCGCCTGGCAGATCGAGCCCGAGTCGTGGCACGCGACGCACGCCATCAACCTGCACGCGCCGTTCGAGCTCGCGCGTCTCGTCCTCCCCGACATGATCGCCGCCGGCTGGGGGAGGGTCGTGAGCGTGAGCTCCACCTCGGGCGAGCGCTCGGGCCCCGGCGAGTCCGCCTACAGCTCGTCGAAGCACGCGCTGATCGGCCTCGCGCGCTCGCTCGCGATCGACGCGGCGCCGAACGGCGTCACGAGCAACGCCGTCTGTCCCGGCTGGGTGCGCACGGAGATGGCCGAGCGCTCCGCGCGCGCGACCGCGGCCGAGCGCGGCATCGGCGTGGACGAGGTCTGGGCCGAGCGCGCCGCCGGCTATCCCGAGGGTCGCGTGCTCGCGCCCGAGGAGGTCGCAGAGGTCATCGCGTTCCTCTGCAGCCCGCGCGCGAGCGGCGTCAACGGCCAGGCCATCACGGTCGCGCTCGGGGGCGTCTGGTGACGCTGCGCGAGCTCGTGGCCGCGCTCGTCGCGATCGACTCGGTCAACCCCGACCTCGTGCCCGGCGGCGCCGGCGAGCTCGCGATCGCGCGCTTCATCGCGGACTGGCTCGGGCGCGGCGGCGTCGAGGCGCGCATCGAGGAGGTCGCGCCGGGCCGCGCGAACGTGATCGGCGTCGCGCGCGGCAGCGGCGGCGGGCGCACGCTGCTCCTGAACGGCCACACGGACACGGTCGGCCACGACGGCTACGACCGCCCGCTCGAGCCGCGCGTCGAGGGCGACCGCCTCTACGGGCGCGGCGCGTACGACATGAAGGGCGGCACGGCCGCGGCGCTCTGGGCCTGTGCGCGGGCGGCCGAGCTCGGGCTCGCCGGCGACGTGGTGGTCGTCGCGGTGTGCGACGAGGAGTTCGCGAGCATCGGTACCCAGGCGATCGCGAGCAGCATCGCGGCCGATGCCGCGATCGTGACGGAGCCGACGTCGCTCGCCGTCTGCGTCGCGCACAAGGGCTTCGCGTGGCTCGAGGTCGACGTCGCCGGCCGGGCGGCGCACGGCTCGCAGGTGCAGCTCGGCATCGATGCGATCGCCAAGACGGGGCGCGTGCTGACGGGCATCGAGGAGCTCGGGCGCGAGCTGGCGGCCGGCGAACCCCACCGCCTGCTCGGCACCGGCTCCCTGCACGCGTCGCTGATCACCGGCGGGCAGGAGCTCTCGAGCTATCCGGAGCGCTGCCTCGTGCAGCTCGAGCGCCGCACCGTGCCCGGCGAGGATGCCGCGCTCGTCGAGCAGCAGGTGCGCGCGCTCGTGGCGCGCGCCGGCGAGGCCGACCCGGAGCTCCGCGCGGAGGTGCGGACGACGCTCGTGCGCCCGGCCTTCGAGGTCGCGGAGGACGCGGAGATCGTCCGGCTCGTGCGCGCGCACGCCGAGCGCGCGCTCGGCGCGGCGCCGGAGATCATGGGCTGGGCGGCCTGGATGGACTCCGCCTTCCTGTCCGAGGCGGGCATCCCGACGGTCATCTTCGGGCCCGGCGGCGAGGGCGCGCACGAGACGCTCGAGTGGGTCGACCTGGTCTCGGTCGAGCGCTGCGCCGACGTGCTGATCGCGGTCGCCGCGGAGTTCTGCGCCTGACGCAGGGCCCGCTCGGGCCCGGGGGGACCGGAGTCGCTCCGCGCGCCGCGGGGTAGTGTTGGAGCATGGCTCGCGCAATCTGGAGTGGAGCGATCTCCTTCGGGCTCGTGATGGTGCCCGTGAAGGTCTACTCGGCGGTCTCGCGCAAGGACGTGCGCTTCAACCAGCTGCACGGGGCCGACGGCGGCCGCATCAAGCAGAAGCGCGTGTGCGAGCTCGACGGCGCCGAGGTCCCGTACGACGAGATCGTCAAGGGCTACGAGATCGAGCCGGGCAAGTACGTCACGATCACGACCGCCGAGCTCGAGGGCGTCGCCGCCGAGCGCACGCGCCGGATCGAGATCGAGGAGTTCGTCGCGCTCGACGACATCGACCCGATCCACTGGGAGTCGACGTACTACCTGGCGCCCGCCGAGACGGCCGCCAAGCCCTATGCGCTGCTGCTCGCCGCGCTCGAGAACACCTCGCGCGTCGGCCTCGGCCGCGTCGTGCTGCGCTCCAAGGAGTACCTCGCCGCGATCCGGCCCGCGAGCGACGCGCTGATGCTCTCGACGATGCTGTTCGCGGACGAGATCGTGCCGCGGTCGGCCGTCGAGGAGTTCGCGGGCGAGGCCGCCGAGGTCAACGCGAAGGAGCTCGCGATCGCCGCGCAGCTCGTCGAGTCGCTCTCGGCCGAATGGGATCCGGGCCGCTACAAGGACACCTACCGCGAGCGCGTGATGGATCTCGTCAAGGCCAAGGCGGACGGGCGCGAGATCGTCGAGACGGCGGTGCCCGAGCCTGCCGCGCGCGTGGACGACCTCATGGCCGCGCTC
>DASXXY010000395.1:0-3233 GCA_036502805.1 Gaiellales bacterium
TGCGCGGTCCGACGCCGTAGCGGCGCAGCCGCTCGGGCGGGATCGACTCCGGCACGATCACGCGCCGCGCGAGGCGGCAGCCGATCATGTGCTGGAACGTCGCCCACTCGTAGTCGAAGAGGTCGACCGCCGGCACGCGCAGCGTGCGCGCCACGATCGGCAGGTCGTTCGAGCCGTGCGCGGCGGCGAGGTCGAAGCGCGGCCGCGTGCGCGCCCAGCGCCGCAGCGCACGCGAGCGGCCGGCCAGGCTGCGCAGCTTGCCACCCGCCGAGCGGCCGCCGTGGGCGCCGATCGCGAGCGCCTCGAGCCCGGCGATCTCGGCCAGCTCGAGCGTCTGCCCGAAGTCGCGGGCCGTGACCTCGACGTCGTGCCCGGCCTCGCGCAGCCGGCGCACGATCGGGCGGAAGACGACCGGGTGGGCGGGCGCCGAGAGATCGATCCAGATCCTCATCGGAGCTCGCCCACCCGGGTGTTCGCGTCGCCTCGGCTAGCGGCCGAGCGCGCGCTCGATCTCGGCCAGGCGCTGGCTGTCCTTGCGCGCGTCGGCGAGCTCGCTCTCGAGGCGCGTGATGTGGTCGACGAGCGCCTCGGCGGCGGCGCTCAGCTGGCGCGCCGCGCCGGCTGCGGAGCCGGACGCGGACGAGCCCTTCGACGGGCGTCCACGGCGCGTGCCGGACGCGCTCGAGCCGGCCTTCGCTGTGCGGCGGCCGGAGGCCTTCTTGGTGCGGGGACGGAGCTGCACGCCGCCGCCGTCCGGCAGCGAGCGGGCGACGCGGTAGTACGCCGTCTGCACGGTCGCCGTCGAGCGGCCGGTCTCCTCGGCGACGAGCCGGAAGGCCTCGGTGGCCTTCTTACCCTCGTCGATGTGCTTGCGCACGGCGTCGTAACTCGCCTTGCCAATGCTGCCACGCGGGCTGGTTGCCTGCATCGTTTCCCTCGCTGTCTGGGGGTTGCTGTCTGGGAGGAGGAGCCGCACGAGCGCAATCGGCCGGCAGTACTTTCAGCGAGCGCAGAATGCGGAGATCGGTAGTGTAGGGTGAGTCGGGGATCAGGTACTTCAGGTCCCCGCGGTCATGCCGATTACACGTGCATGTACCACGCGCGAGTCGCGCATCCTGCTAGAGGAGGAAGAGTTTTGATGCGTCGTTCCCCAGTCGCGCTGGCCGTGCTCGTGGCCGTGGCGCTGACGGCGTCTGCATGTGGCAGTTCGAGCAAGTCGTCCGACACGTCCGGTCCCGCCACGACGGGCGGTTCGGGTGACAGTGGGGGCGGCGCCGGCGGCGCCACCGGCATCCTCAAGGCAATTGACACGAGCGCAGCCACGGGTGCGCAGAAGCTGAAGCTCGACCTCGCGGTGGACGTCAAGGGCTCGCCGACGAACGCGCAGCTCGCGCTCTTCACGAAGCAGCCGATCGACGTCGCCGTCGACGGGGTCGTCGATGCCGGCGGCAAGAGCGCCGACGTCAATCTCAGCGTCACGCTCGGCAAGGATCCCATCAAGGCCGAGATCCGCACCGGCGGCGGCACGTCGTGGCTGCAGATCGACGGCAAGTGGTACGACCTGCCCGCGGACGCACTTTCGTCCACGACCGGACAGTCGCTGCCGGCCGGCGTCTCCGCGGACAATCTCGACGCGGGCAAGATTCTCGCCGCGATCGGCGATCCGTCCAAGCTGCTCGACAACGCCACCGTGTCGAGTGAGAAGGTCGAAGGTATCGATTCTGACAAAGTTTCCGGTGACGTGAACATCACAGCCGCCGCACAGGCCGTCGCAAAGCTGTCGGCGACGACGGGCAGCACGAGCGCCGCACCGTCGCAGGCGCAGATCGACAAATCTGTGGCAGAGCTGAAGAAGGTGCTCAAGAAGGCACACGTCGACATCTGGGTCGGCAAGAGCGACCACAAGGTGCACCGGCTCGCGTTCAACGCGGACGCCGCCATGGACGACGCGACGAAGACGAGCTCCGGCATCGACTCGCTCGACCTCAGCCTCGACGTCACGACCGTCGACGCGAGCGCGCCGGACGTCTCCGCGCCGTCGTCGGTCGGCACGGCCGCCGAGCTGCAGACCGCGCTCATCGGGCTGCTCGGCAAGGTCATGGGCGGCGCCGCCACGGGCTGAGCCGCCCCTCGACGGGCTCGGCGAGGGGGTCGCGCGACGAGCGTGGCCCCCTCGCTATGGTCCGGGCCGGTGGTGCGCCCTCCGCAGCTCGTCCTGCTCGACGTCGACTTCACGCTGATCCGCCCGCGCCGCGTGTTCGACGCGAACGGCTACGCCGAGCTGGCGGCTCGCTTCGGCGCTCGGCTCGACCCCGAGCGCTACGAGCAGGCGCGCGTCGACGCGTTCCACGTCTGGCGCACGCAGTCGCTCGAGCACCGCGCCGGGCAGCACCGCCGCTTCGCGATCGAGATCGTGCGCGGCATGGGCGCGGGGGAGGCGGTCGCCGAGCAGATCGGCGAGGCCGCCGAGCAGGCCTGGGGCGACGCGGGCAACTTCGAGCTCTTCCCGGACGTCGTGCCGCTGCTCCTGCGGCTGCGCAGCGCCGGGTGCACGGTCGGGCTCGTCTCGAATACCGACCGCGAGCTCGGGCCGTTCGCGGCCGCGCTCGGGATCGGCGCCGACTTCGCGCTCGCCTCCGCGGCCCACGGGCGGCGCAAGCCCTGCGCAACGATCTTCGCGGCCGCGCTCGCGCTCGGCGGCGCGCCGGCCGAGGCCGCCGTGATGGTGGGCGACAACATCGACGACGACATCGCCGGCGCCCGGGCGTGCAGCCTGCGCGCCGTGCTCGTCGATCGCCACGACCGCCACCCCGGCTACGACGGCGAGCGGATACGCGGCCTCGGCGAGCTGCCGGAGCTGCTCGGCCTCGCGGAGGGCGCGGCCCTACGCGGCGGCGCGTAGCGCGGCGAGCAGCGCGAGCAGGTCGCTGCGCTCGGTCGCCGGGTTCATGAGCGCGCAGCGCAGCCAGGTCGCGCCGCGCAGCTTCGTCTGCACGAGGTAGAACAGCCCGCTCGCGTTGACGGCGGCGCGGATGCGCTCCTGATGGGCGTCCGGGTCCTCGCCCGCGGGAGGGACGTGGCGGAAGCAGACGATGTTGCATTCGGGCTCGAGCGCGAGCTCGAAGTCGTCGCTCGCGCGCACGAGCGCCGCGAGCTCGCCGCCGAGCGCCCAGAGCTGCTCGACGTGCTCGCCGAGCCCCGCGCTGCCGACGGCCGCGAAGCCGAGGTAGGCG
>DASXXY010000396.1:0-8497 GCA_036502805.1 Gaiellales bacterium
TGCGCGATGCCGAGCGCGCGATGGCGCTCAACAACGCGATGCGCTCCGTGCTGCCCGACCTGCTCGCGCTCTCGGCGTCGTCGCCCTGGTACGAGGGCCGCTACACGCACCTGCACTCGACGCGCACGCAGCTCTTCACGCGCATGTTCCCGCGCTGCGGCATTCCCGAGCCGTTCGACGGCTGGGCCGACTACGACGCGTTCGTGCGCTGGCTCGTCGCGACGAAGTCGATCCGCGAGCACACCGAGATCTGGTGGTGCGTGCGGCCGCACCAGTCCTACGGCACGGTCGAGCTGCGCAATGCGGACGCACTCGCCGACGTGCGCGAGTCGATCGCCGTGATGGCCTACGCCTACGCGCTCTCGGCGCGCCGGCTGCGCGCGATCGACGAGGGCGAGCCGTTGCCCGACCTGCGCGGCCGCCACATCGAGGAGAACATGTGGCGCGCGATCCGCTGGGGGCTCTCCGGCGAGCTGATCGACTACGAGCGCGGCATGGCGTCCGTGCCGGCGGCGCAGCGCGTGCGCGCGCAGCTCGCCGACGCAGCGCCCGAGATCGCAGCACTGGGGCTCGAGCCGTATCTCGAGCCGCTCCACCGCATGCTCGAGAGCGGCAACTCCGCGCAGCGCTCGATCGCCGCGCTGGAGGCCGGGACGCCGCTGCGCGAGCTGTTCGCCGACCAGGTGCGCGTCACGCGGGAATCCGTCGACGCCGCCCTCGCACAGGAGGCCGCACGTGGCTGACATGGGACACGACCACGAGCACGCGCATGACCACGACGAGCACGACCACGCGCACGACCACGGCGAGTACGAGGGCGACCCCGGCGACGCCGACATGCGCGCCGCGCTCGCCCAGGAGCTCCTGCGCATGCGACCGCGCGACCTGCTCGCGCAGACAGCAGTGATGCTCGCGAACCAGGCCGCGATCCGCATGGGGCTCGCGAGCCCCGAGCACGTCGACCGCGACCAGGCGCGCGAGGCCATCGACGCGCTCGGCGGCATCGTCGACCTGCTCGCGCCGCTCGCGCCGCCCGAGGAGCTGGAGGCGCTGCGCAGCGATCTCGCACAGCTGCGCATGGCGTTCGTCCAGTCGCAGGGCGCGGGCGCGGAGCCCGCGGCGGCGGCGCCGGCCGAGGAGGAGCCCGGCGAGCAGCGCCCGCCGATCTGGACGCCCGGAGGCGACGTCTAGCACCGCTCGTGCGGCCGGCCGGGCGATGTTCGCCGCATGGCTGAACGACAGGACGCGACTCCGCGATCGTCGCGCGGGTCGCGCGCTCCGGCTTCGTAGGGTCGCCGCCCGTGGCTGCGTCTGAGCGGCTCGCTCGCCGTCACGCCCGGGCCGCACGTGCGAACCCGGGTCCGCACGTGCGAAGCGCGGCCCAGGTGCGCCGGCGCCCGGCACGGTTCGGGCGTCGCGTGGCCGCGGGGAGCGCGAGCGGATCTCGCGGACGTAGCTCACGCCACGGTTTGACTGTGCGCGGCAGCGGGGATTCCCGCGCCATGGCGACCGAGCTCCTGCGACCGCTGCCCGCGCGTTCGCTCAGCCGTGAGCGCGCGGCGCCGCGCTCGTTGCTCGGCCTCCTGCTCGCGCTCGCCGTCGTCACGCTCGTCGCCTGGGCGGGCACGCGCGCCGGGACGTCCGACAGCGCCTGGTACCGCGCGCTCGACACGCCGCCGTGGAGCCCGCCGGGCTGGGTCTTCGGCGTCGCCTGGACGATCCTCTACGCCTGCATGGCCGTCGCCTCGTGGCTCGCGCTGCGACCACCGCCGGACCGGGCGCTCGGCCTCTACTGGATCCAGCTCGCGCTCAACCTGGCCTGGTCGTGGCTCTTCTTCGGCTGGCACCACCCGTGGTGGGCGCTGTTCGACCTGACGCTCCTGATCGTGCTCGCCGCGGCCGTGCTCGGGCTCTTCCGGGAGCGCTCGCGCCTCGCCGGCCGGCTCTTCGCGCCCTACCTCGCATGGGTCGTGTTCGCCTGGTCGCTGAACGCGTGGATCGCGATCGCGAGCTAGCACAAGGCGACCCGCATCCGGCGTGGAGATGCGGGCGTCCCTGTTACGATCGGCGCCGCGCGCCGCGGTGAGGCCTGAGCCCGCCGCGCGGCAGCAGGCATTTTTACTCGAAGGGGAGCAGACCCGGTCATGCAGACGTTCCTGGTGGAGCACAACGTGCTCTTTGCCCTCATCTGCGGCGTATTGGCCGTGGCCTACGGCGCGTACCTCACGCGCTGGGTGCTGCAGCAGTCGCCCGGCAACGAGCGCATGCGCGAGATCCAGGCGGCGATCCAGGAGGGTGCCTCGGCATACCTCAACCGCCAGTACCGCACGGTCGGCGTCGTGGCCGTCGTCGTCGCGGCGCTGCTGCTCGTCGCGGGCATCTGGTCGGACGACCTCGGCTGGAAGGTCGCGCTCGGCTTCATCATCGGCGCGGTGCTCTCGGCGGTCGCGGGCTACGTCGGCATGAACACGGCCGTGCGCGCCAACGCACGCGTCGCCGAGGCCGGCCGGACGGGCCTCGCGGAGGCCTTCGACGTCGCCTTCAAGGGCGGCACCGTGACCGGCATCCTCGTCGTCGGCCTCGGCCTGCTCGGCGTCGCCGGCTACTACGGCGCGCTGCGCGCGGGCGGCGTCTCGGAGGACTCGGCCGTGCACGCGCTCGTCGGCCTCTCCTTCGGCGGCTCGCTGATCTCGGTCTTCGCGCGCCTCGGCGGCGGCATCTTCACGAAGGGCGCAGACGTCGGCGCCGACCTCGTCGGCAAGATCGAGGCCGGCATCCCGGAGGACGACCCGCGCAACCCGGCCGTGATCGCCGACAACGTCGGCGACAACGTCGGCGACGACGCCGGCATGGCCGCCGACCTCTTCGAGACCTACGCCGTCACGCTCGTCGCCGGCATGCTGCTCTCGCAGCAGGCGGGCTGGGGTGCGGCCGGCCTCGGCATCCCGCTCGTGCTCGGCGGCATCTCGATCATCGCCTCGATCATCGGCACGCAGTTCGTCAAGGTGCGCGGCGGCGGCAGCGTCATGGGCGCGCTCTACAAGGGCGTGATCATCACCGCCGGCATCTCCGCGGTCATCTTCATCCCGGTCATGAGCTGGATGGTCGACAAGATCCCGGTCGCGCACGAGGCCTGGGGCAGGCTCTACCTCTGCGCGCTCGTCGGGCTCGTCATCACGGCGTTGCTGATGGTCATCACCGAGTACTACACCGGCACCAACTGGGGGCCGGTCAAGCGCATCTCGGAAGCCTCGACGACGGGCCACGCGACGAACATCATCGCGGGCCTCGCGAAGTCGATGGAGGCCACGGCGGCGCCCGTGCTCGTGATCGGCATCGGCATCCTCACCGCCTACAAGCTCGGCAGCATCACGGGCATCGCCCTGGCGGCCGTCGCCATGCTCTCGCTCGCGGGCATGATCGTCGCGCTCGACGCCTTCGGGCCGATCACCGACAACGCCGGCGGCATCGCCGAGATGGCGGACATGCCCGAGGAGGTGCGCGGGATCACCGATCCGCTCGACGCCGTCGGCAACACGACGAAGGCCGTCACGAAGGGCTACGCCATCGGCTCCGCCGGTCTCGCCGCGCTCGTGCTCTTCGACTCCTACTCGCACGAGCTCGTCGTCAAGGCCGCAGCCGCGCACAAGGTCGTCAACGTCGACTTCTCGATCGCGAACCCGTGGGTGCTCGTCGGCCTCCTGATCGGCGGGATCATGCCCTACCTCTTCGCGTCGCTCGCGATGGAGGCCGTCGGCCGCGCCGGCGCCGAGGTCGTGCAGGAGGTGCGCCGCCAGTTCCGCGAGATCCCGGGGATCATGGAGGGCACCGCCAAGCCCGAGTACGCGAAGTGCGTCGACATCGTCACGCGCCGCGCGCTCAAGGAGATGCGGATCCCGGCGCTGATCCCGATCGTGATCCCGGTCGTCGTCGGCCTGATCTCGTACGAGATGCTCGGCGGTCTGCTCGTCGGCACGATCGTGACGGGCCTCTTCCTCGCGATCTCGATGACCGCCGGCGGCGGTGCCTGGGACAACGCGAAGAAGATGATCGAGGACGGCGCGCACGGCGGCAAGGGCTCCGACGCGCACGCGGCGTCGATCACCGGCGACACCGTCGGCGATCCCTACAAGGACACCGCCGGGCCCGCGATCAACCCGATGATCAAGATCACGAACATCGTCGCGATCCTGATCATCCCGCTGATCGTCCATTTCCTCTAGATCAGTTACGCGCGGCGGGGCGGGAGCGGTGCTCCCGCCCCAACCGCTAGATTTCGGCCGCATGCGCGCCTTGGCTGCCGGCTGTCTGGTCGGGGTCGCTCTCGTGTTCACGGGGTGCGGCACGTCGAAGGACGCGGGCAAGGTCGCCACCCAGACGATCGAGGACGACTGGGAGGGCTTCTACATCGCCTCCAGCGATCCGTTCCCGGCCCGTCACGACCTCAAGGGCCTGGACACGATCCGCTCCATCCACTGCGGTGAGAAGACGGCCGCCGGCCAGACCCTGACGTGCACGCTGAGCGTCGCGCACGGTGCGCACGGCGGCGTGGCCACGACCGTCCACGTGCTCGTGCGCTTCGACGACCAGGGCGTCCTCCGGCAGTGGAAGTTCACGGGGTAACGGGTGCCGCTGCTCCGCCGCCGCAGCTCGCATGGCCTGCCCGCCGTCCTCGGCGTGGGCGACATGTTCTCGACCGCCTACGGCAACGTCGGCTCGTCGATCTACTACGCGCTCGGCGTCACGGCGCTCTACGCGGGCGGCATGACGCCCGTGACGTTCGCGATCTCCGGCGTGATCTTCGCGTTCACGGCCGCGACCTACGCCGAGGCCACGGCGCGCTTCCCCGAGGCCGGCGGCTCGGCCTCCTTCTCGCGCCGCGCGTTCAACGAGGCCGTCTCGTTCTTCGCCGCCTGGGCGCAGATGCTGAACTACACGGTCACGATCGCGATCTCGGCCTACACCGTGCCGCCGTACCTCTCGGTGTTCCCCGGCTGCGGCTTCATGCGCAACGGCCTCACGGGCCAGGTGGTCGTCGCGGCCGTGCTCTGCGTCGTGCTCGCGCTGCTCAACATCCGCGGCATCCAGGAGTCGGCGAAGCTCAACATCTTCCTCGCGATCGCCGACCTCGCGACCCAGGCGCTGCTCGTCGTCGTCGGCGTCGCGCTGATCCTCAACCCGCAGGTGCTCGTCTCGAACGTGCACTTCGGGACGACGCCGACGGTCTCGGCGTTCCTGATCTCGATCCCGATCGGCATGGTCGCCTACACCGGCATCGAGACGATCTCGAACATGGCCGAGGAGGCGCGCGACCCGGCGCGCGACGTGCCGCGCTCGATCGGCCTCGTGGCCGCCGCAGTGTTCGCCATCTACGCCTTCCTGCCGGCCGTCGCGCTCTCGGCGATGCCGATGCACGAGACGCCCGCGCTCTCGCATCCGCCCGGAACGAGCGGCACGCACTACTGGACGGCGCTCGGCGCGAAGTACGCCGGCGACCCGGTGCAGGGCATCGTCCAGAACCTCGGCCTCGGGCCGCTCACGACGCCCGTCAGCTACTACGTCGGCCTGCTCGCGGGCACGATCCTGATCATCGCCACGAACGCCGGGCTGATCGGCGTCTCGCGCCTCACCTACTCGATGGGCGTGCACCGGCAGTTCCCCGACTTCCTGCGCACGGTGCACCCGACCTGGCGCACGCCGTGGGTGGCGATCGTCGTCTACACGTTCGCGGCGATCGGCATGATCCTGGCGGCGAAGGTCGCCGGCGGCCAGGGCGTCGCGTTCCTCGGCAACCTCTACGCGTTCGGCGCGATGCTCTCGTTCACGATCGCGCACGCGTCGGTCATCGCGCTGCGCGTGCGCAAGTCGAAACGCGACCCCGAGCAGCCGTTCCGGGCCCCGATGAACATCCGCATCGGCGAGCTCGACATCCCGCTCTTCGCCGTCTTCGGCGGGCTCGGGACGTTCGCCGCCTTCATCGTCGTCGCCGCGCTCTTCCCGGCCGTGCGCTGGGCCGGCCTCGCCTGGCTCGCGCTCGGCATGGTCGTGTTCGTCGTCTACCGCAAGCGCCAGGGCCTGCCGCTCACGAAGACGGTGTTCGCCGACACCAAGGTGCGCGGCCCGGCGATCGAGATCGAGTACCGCACGATCGTCCTGCACGTGACGGATGCGCGCGTGGCCGACGAGATGACGGCGACGGCCCTGCGGCTCGCCTCGGAGCGCCGCGCCCGCGTCGTCGCCGTGTACACGATCGAGGTGCCCGCCGCGCGCCCGCTCTCGCAGATCGCGCCGGAGGACGAGGAGCGGGCCAACCAGCAGCTGGGCGAGGCCGAGGCGCTCGGACAGCTCTACGGCGTGCAGGTCATCTCGCGCCTCGTGCGCACGCGCCACGCGGGCCGCGCGCTCGTGGAGGAGGCCGACCGGCGCGGCAGCGAGGTCATCGTGCTCGGCTCGCCCGGCCGCTCGGCGCGCTCGGCGCGCCTCTTCGGCACGACGGTGGACTACGTCCTGCGCCACGCGCGCTGCAAGGTCATGGTCGGCGCGACGCCCGAGTGGCGCGGCGCCGCGCGTGCGACCCCCAACCCGACGGGCCCGCGGTGAGCAACCGCAACCGCGTCTCGCTGCTGCTCAGCGCGATCCTCGTGGTGCTCGGCGTGGTCTCGCTCGTGCGCACCGCGCAGGCCGGCGGCTCCGGCGTCGCGATCGGCTACATCTTCGGCGTGGCGCTCGTGCTCGCGGGCGCGGGCCGCGGCTGGCTGGCCTGGAAGATGGAGCGGCACGACTGATGCGGCGCCTCGTCCGCCACGCGCCGCGGCGCGCGCACGCGATCTCCGGGGCCCGGCGCTAGTGGCGCGCAAGCTCCCGGTCCTGCAGCGGGTCGTCGGCGAGGACGCGCTGTTCGCGGCGATCTACGGCACCATCTCGTCGTCGCTCTACTTCGCACTCGGCGTCGTGGCGCTCTACGCGCTCGGCCTCACGCCGATCGTCCTGCCCGTCGTCGGCCTGCTCGTCGCGCTCGCCGCGGGTGCCTACGCCGAGGCCGCGACCGCGACGGGCGGCGGCTCGCCGCTGATCGTGCGGCGGGCGTTCGGCGACGTGGCGGGCTTCCTCGTCGGCTGGGCGATCCTGCTCGACCTGCTCGTCGTGGCGATGCTCTCGGCGCTCTTCGTGCCGCGCTACGCGGAGGCCGCGATCGGCCACACGGGCCACATGAGCGGCCGCACGGCCGAGCTGATCGGCGTCGGCGTGGTCGCGCTGCTCGGGGCTGCCCGGCTCGTGCCGAAGCTCGCGGCGACCGATCTCGTGCGGCCGCTCGCGATCGTCGACATGCTCTCGCAGCTGACGCTCGCGGCGCTCGGCCTCGCGGCGCTCGGGCACATCGACACGCTCACGACGTCGATCGACCTCGGCGCCGCGCCGACCTGGACGTCGCTCGGCTACGCCCTCCCCATCGCGCTCGTGGCGTTCACGGGCATCGAGATCGTGGCCGGGTTGCTGCAGGAGTCGGCGAACCCCGCGCGCCCGCTGCGGCGGGTCACGCTCGGCGCCATCGCGGCGACCGTGCTCGCGTACGCCGTGATCGCGGCCGCCGCGCTCTCGCTGCTGCCCGTGCACGTCGCACCCGGAACGCCCTCCGGCTACGCGAGCGATCTCTCGACGATCTGGGGGACGGCGCCGCTCGCGGGCGCCGCGCAGGCGATCGGCTCGCAGGCCTTCGGCGCCACGGCCGGCGACGTCGTGCGCGTGCTCGTCAGCGTCAGCGCGATCGGCGTGCTCGTGACGAGCGCCGGCGCGGCCCTCGGCGCGGCGCTGCGCACGCTGCGCGCGCTCTCCGGCATGGGCGGCCTGCCGCCGCCGCTGATGCGGCGCTCGCGGCGCACGAACGTCGAGCCGGCCGCGATCGTGCTCCTGATCGCGCTCTGCGGCGCGCTCATGCTCGCCGTCTCGCTGCTCGGCCGCGAGGTCGACGCGCTCGCCTCGGTCTACTCCTTCGGCATCCTGATCGCGTTCATGCTCGTGTTCGCATCGGTCGTCGCGCTGCGCGTGCGCGAGCCCTCGCTGCCGCGCGCGGTGCGCATGGGCGGCAACGTGCGCTACGGCAGCAGCAACATCCCGGTGCTCGCGCTGCTCGGCCTCGCGATGTCGTGGGCGCTCTGGGTGCTCGATCTCGGCACGCACCGCGCGGGCCGCATCCTGCCGCCGATCTGGCTGCTCGTCGGCCTCACGCTCTTCGTCGTCATGCGGCGCCTCCAGCACCAGCCGCTGATGAAGCGCTTCGAGACCGTGGCGCCGCCGCCGCTCGAGGTCATCGACCTGCGCTTCGGCACGATCCTCGTGCCGCTCAAGGCCTGCGGGCCGATCGAGGAGGAGATGCTCGCGATCGCCTGCAAGCTCGCCCAGGAGCACGGCGAGCGCGTGCTCGGCGTTAACGTCATCGAGGTGCCGCTGAGCCTGCCGCTGGATGCCTCCATCCCGGGCACGAACGAGTGCGAGGCCG
>DASXXY010000397.1:0-1967 GCA_036502805.1 Gaiellales bacterium
GCCGCCGAGCGTGCGCAGCACCTCGCGCCGCGGGCGCGTCGAGCGCAGCTGGGCCGCGCAGACGGCGAAGCGCGCGCCGAGCGGGCCCTCCACGTGGGGCGCCACGGCAGCGAGGGCGTGGTCGAGCGTCGCCCCGCCCTCGACGCAAGCGGCGAGCAGGTCGAGCGCGTCCGGCAGCGCTCGCGCGAGCTCCGCTCCGGCGCGCGCCCGGGCCACGATCGGCCGCCGGCGCTCGGCCATGAACACGGCTGCGAGGCTCGCGCCCTCCACGACGGCCGCCGACGGGCCGAGGGCATGCCACGTCGCCAGGCAAGCCGGCAGCGCCGCGATCGCCGCGGCCCGGCGCGTCTCGGGCCACAGCGCGACGAGCGCGATCACGACCGCGAGGCCGGCGAGCGCGCTGCTCAGCCGATCCTCCGGGCGATCGCGCGGATCGCCAGCAGGCCCGCCAGATCGAGCACGGCGGAGACCGCGACGATCGCGAGTCCCGGCGCCGTCGTCAGGAGCAGCCGCACGGCGCCCGCGTCGAGCAGCGCCGCGAGCGCGAGCCCGACGACGGGCAGCAGCGGGACGACGCGCGCCGAGAGGCGCGCCTGCGCGGTCAGGGCGCGGATCTCGGCGTTCACGCCCCGGCGCTCGTCGAGCCGCAGCGCGAGCGAGCGCAGGAGCGCCGGCAGATCGCCGCCCGCGCGCAGCTGGAGCGAGACGGCGGCGGCAGCGAAGCGCGCCCGCTCGCCGAGCGCCGCGGCGAGCGCGGACGCGATCTCCTCGCCCGCCGCGGCTCGCCGGCCGGCGAGCGCGAACGCCTCCCCCGCGCCGCCGCCGACGGCCGCCGCGGCCGCGAGCGCACGATCGGGCGTGCGGCCGGCGCCGAGCTCGGCGGCCACGCGCCGCAGCGCATCCGGCAGCTCGCGCTCGAGGGTGCGCTCGGCGCGAGCTGCGCGGACGCGCGCGGCGACGCAGCCCGGGATGCGCTGCGCGCCGCCCGCGCTCGCGCTGCAGGCGAGCGCCGCGACGAGCGCGAGCAGCGTCGTGCTCACGCCGGCGCGCTCTCGGCGCAGCGCGCCTCGACGGCGGCTCGCGACGCGAGGCTCCAGCCCCGCCCCTCCCGCTCCACGCCGCTGATCGAGCGCAGGCGGCGCGCACCGTCGCTGCGACGGGCGATCTGGACGACGACGTCGAACGCTGAGGCGACCTGCTCGCGCACCGCCGCGTGCGGCAGGTCGATGCCGGCCATCAGCGCGAGCAGCTCGATGCGCCGCAGCGCGTCCTCGGGGCTCTTGGCGTGCACCGTCGTGAGCGAGCCGTCGTGTCCCGTCGTCATCGCCTGCAACATGTCGAGCGCCTCGCCGCCGCGCACCTCGCCGACGACGAGGCGGTCGGGACGCATGCGCAGCGCATTGCGCACGAGCTCGCGGATCCCGACCTCGCCCCTGCCCTCGAGGCTCGCGCCACGTGCTTCCAGCCGCGCGACGTGCGGGCGGTCGATGCGCAGCTCGGCCGCGTCCTCCACGGTCACGATCCGCTCGGCGGCGTCGACGCGCGCCGCGAGCGCGCCGAGCAGCGACGTCTTGCCGCTCGACGTCCCGCCGCTGATGACGATCGAGAGGCGGGCGCGGACGCAGCCGTCGAGCACCGCGGCGTCGTCGACCGTGAGCGTGCCGAGGTCGACCAGCTCGTCCAGCGTGAACGGCCGCGGCGCGAAGCGGCGCAGCGTCAGCAGCGGCCCGTCGGGCGCGAGCGGCGGCAGCACGACGTTCAGGCGCGAGCCGTCGGCGAGGCGCGCGTCGACCATCGGCTGCGCGTCGTCGAGGCGGCGCCCGGCGCGGGCTGCGAGGCGCACGCAGGCGTCGCGCAGCGCAGCGGCGTCGTCGAAGCGCAGGGCCGCCCGCTGGAGACGTCCGCGCCGCTCGATCCAGACCTCGTGCGGGCCGTTCACGATCACCTCGCTGATGCCGGAGTCGTTG
>DASXXY010000398.1:0-2862 GCA_036502805.1 Gaiellales bacterium
GCCCGGCAGCAGCCCGAGCCCCGCGACGCCTCCCGCCCCGAGCAGCGCGCCTGCCGCTGCGCGCGTGCGCAGACCGGCGACCCGCCGCTCGAACGGCCCGGCGACGAGCGCCGCGACGGGCATCGCGGTGACGGCGAAGGCGGCGGCGATCGGCGGCATGCGCCAGCCCTCGACGAGCAGGAGCACGAGCAGGAAGAGCACCGCCGCGAGGCCGGCCGAGAGCAGGCCGAGCGCGATGTTGGCGGCGATGTGCGGCACGCCCGCACGGCGTGCGAGCACGGGCGCGCCGCGACCGAAGACGACGACGGCCGGGATCAGCGCGAGCGGGATCTGCGCGACGAAGATCGACTGCCACGAGATCAGCTGCGTGAGCAGGCCGCCGATCGCCGGTCCGAGCGCGGCGCCCGCGACGCCGGCGGCAGCCCAGACGCGCACGGCCCGGCGCTCGCCACCGGCGATCTCCGGCAGCAGCTCGAGCGCGGCGCACACGGCTGCCGCCCCGCCGACGCCCTGCACGACCCGCGCGCCGATCAGGAAGCCGAGCGAGGGCGCGAGGGCACAGGCCGCCGAGGCGGACGCGAAGAGCACGAGTCCGCCGGCGCAGACCTGGCCGGCCGGCCGCCGCGTCGCGAGCCTCGCAGCCGGCACCGCGGAGATCGCGATCGCGAGGTTGAAGGCCGTGACGACCCAGGCGACGTCGGCGACCTGCGCCGTGTACTCGCGGTAGATCGCGGGCAGCGCGAGGATGACGACGGAGGCGTCCGCCAGCACGAGGCCGACGGCGAGCGCTACCGCCGCGACGCGGAGATCGACCCGGAAGGTCGTATGGCCTCCTGCAGCTCGTAGGCCTCGGGCCTGCGGTGCGCGAGCGACGGCACGTGCGCCCGGACGCGGGCGACGCGCTCGTCATCGCAGTCCGCGCTGATCACGCCCTGGCCGTCGGGCGCCTGCGCGACGACCGTGCCCCACGGGTCGACGATCATCGAGCGCCCGTAGGCCGTGAGGCCCGCCGGCAGCGAGCCGTGCTGATTGGCGGCGGCGACCCAGCACTGGTTCTCGATCGCGCGCGCCCGCAGCAGGACCTCCCAGTGATCTCGGCCGGTGCGCTCGAGGAACGCGGCGGGCACCGTGATCACCGTCGCGCCCGCGATGCCGTAGGCGCGGTAGAGCTCGGGGAAGCGCAGGTCGTAACAGATCGTCAGACCCACGCGGACGCCGTCGAGCTCGGCGATCACGGGCTCGGTGCCCGGGGCGTCGGTGTCGGACTCGCGCACGCGCTGACCCGGGAGGTCGACGTCGAACTGGTGGATCTTGCGGTAGGCGGCAACCTGCGAGCCGTCGCGATCGAACGCGACGCTCGTGTTGCGCAGGCGCTCGTCGCCGTCGACGCGCTCGGCGACCGAGCCGGCGATGATCGCGACGCCGAGCTCGCGCGCCCAGGCGGCGACGGCGCTCAGCCGCGGCCCGTCGAGGGCCTCGGCCGCGGCGCGGATCTCGTCCGCGCTGCCGAACGCATCCCAGCGCTCGGGCAGGACGACGATGTCGGCGCCGGTGGCGGCCGCCTCTCGGACGAAGGCCTCGGCGGCCGTGAGATTGTCGTCCGGCGAGCCGCCGGCGCGGAGCTGGATGCAGGCGATGCGTGGGTTCACGGCCGCACTCTAGAGTTACCCGCGATGCGCCGCGCGCTCCTCATCGCCGTCGCCGTGCTGGCCGCCGGCGCCGTCGCGCCCGCCGCCGCGGGTGCGCGCCTCGTGCACTTCCAGAGCGCGTCCGGCAACATCAACTGCCTCGGCGACACGACCTCGCCGACGTTCGTCCAGTGCCTCGTCCGCACGGCGACCTGGGCGAAGCCCCGGCCGAAGCCCGGCAGCTGCCGGCTCGACTGGGATCCGTACCAGCTCCAGCTCGCCTCGCGGCACGCCACGGTCGGCGCGTGCCGCGGCGACGTGGGGCCGCGCTGCTTCCACGACTGCACGACGCTGGCCTACGGGACGTCCGTGACGATCGGCCCGATCCGCTGCCGCTCGGCGGCGATCGGCGTCACGTGCCGCTACGTGCAGGGCATGCTCGCGGGCTTCCGCATCGCGCGCGAGGGCTACGTCGTGTGGCGCCGATGACGCCCGGGAGCGAGGTGCGTGAGCGAGCGCTCGCGATCGTGCGCGAGCTCGGGCCGGGCTTCGCCGAGCGCGCGGCCGGCTACGACCGCGCGCCCGCCTTCCCGTTCGAGAACTACGCGGAGCTGCGCGACGCGGGCATGCTCGCGCTCTGCATCCCTGCGCGCTACGGCGGCATGGGCGCGGGGTTCAAGGACTACATGCACATCTCCGCCGAACTCGCCCGCTACTGCCCGACGACGGCGCTGACCTACAACATGCACAGCCAGACGGTGCTCTGGACGGGGATCCTGGCCGACGACCTGGCGATGCCCGAGGACGTGCGCGAGCGCCACGAGCGCATCCGCGCCGGGCTCTACCGCTGGATCCTCGAGGACGGCGCGATCATGAGCCAGCCGCTCTCCGAGGGCATCGCGCGCGGCGCCACGGCGGGCGTCGCGACGATCGCGACGCCCGTGCCAGGCGGCTTCGAGATCAACGGCCGCAAGGTCTTCGCGTCGCTCGCGGGAGCGGCCGACGCCTACAACTTCACGTGCCGCGTCGAGGGCGAGGAGGGCCTGCGCTTCCTGTCCGTGCGCTCCGACAACCCCGGCGTGCAGATCGTCGGCGACTGGGACACGCTCGGCATGCGCGGCACGGACTCGCGCACGCTGCTGTTCAAGGACGCGTTCGTGGCGGCCGACGACGAGCTGCTGCCGACGGGCCTCTTCGACCAGCTCGCCGAGCGCTGGCCGCACGTCTACCTGAC
>DASXXY010000399.1:0-9613 GCA_036502805.1 Gaiellales bacterium
AACGCCTATAGTTCCATAGTGTGAATCTCCAGCAATTGACGTATTTCCGCGAGGCCGTCGCGCTCGAGTCCTTCAGCGCCGCGGCCAAGTCGCTGCACCTCGCCCAGCCGTCGCTCTCGGAGCAGATCCGCCGCCTCGAGGGCGAGCTCGGCGTGCCGCTCTTCCTGCGCGTCGGCCGCGGCGTCGTGCCCACCGAGGCGGGCCGGGCGCTGCTGCCGCACGCCGAGCGCGTGCTGGCCGAGGTGGAGGCGGCGCGCGAGGCCGTGCGCGGCGTGCGCGACGTGCGCGCGGGCACGGCCAGCTTCGGCACGTTCTCGACTGCCGTGTACTACCTGCTGGCCGACCTCGCCGAGGCCTTCACCGACCGCTATCCCGGCGTGCGCCTGCGCATCGTCGGCCTCAACTCGTCGGCCGTCGCCGACGACGTGCGCGCCGGCCGCCTCGAGGCCGGGCTCGTCGTGCTGCCCGTCGACGCGGAAGGCCTCGACGTGCAGCCGGCGCTGCGCGACGAGGTGCTCTACGTGAGCGCGGAGCCGCACCGCGTGCGCAGGCCGGTGAGCGCCGGCGAGCTCGCGCGGCGGCCGATGATCCTGACCGACGCGAGCCACGCGGCGGAGGATCCGACGCGGCTCCAGCTCGCGGCGCGCGCTCAGCAGGCGGGTGTGACGATCGAGCCCGTCGTCGAGGTGGAGTACCTCAGCGCGGCGCTCGAGCTCGCCGCGCGCGGCGTCGGCGACGTGCTCGTCCCGTCCGTCGTCACGCTCAACCGGCGCTTCCCGGCCGGCCTCCACAGCGTGCGCTTCGCGGAGCGCATCTACGACACGTTCGCGTTCGTGACGCGCCGCGGCGCGACGCTGTCGCCGGCCACGGCAGCGCTGCTCGCGCTCGCGGAGGGCCTGCTCGCCGAGCTCGGCGAGCAGCTCCCCGAGCGCTGAGGATCACCCGAACGGCGCCGTCGGGCACGACTACGGTGAGAAGACGGGAATGGGGAAGAACGAGCGCATGCGGCGGCTGCACGCCCACCATCTCGGCCGCGAGGAGCGCGTGCTGGCGAGCGTCCGCGGCACCGTCGAGGCCGGCAGCGGCGAGCCCTGGACCGGCCTGCTGCTGGCGACCGACCGCAGGCTCGTGCTGATCGCCGACGACCAGGCGACCTACCTCCCGTACGCGTCGATCGAGCGCGTCGAGCGTGGCTCGAGCCTGATCGGCAGCTCCGTCGTGCTGACGACGGGCGGCGGACACGAGGTGCGCATCAAGTGGATCGACGCGCGGCGCGTGCGGCCGTTCGTGCGCGCCCTGCGCGCGGCGGTGCGGGCGGCGCGCCCGCGGCGGCGCTGGTGGTCGCCCGCGCGCTCGGCGACGCCGTAGCCGGGACGGCGAAGGCCAGGCCGCGCTGCGGCCGGCCGCGCGGAGAGGGCTACGCCGCAGCGGCGGGCGCGAGCGCGCGCGAGCGCGCCTCGTCCGCGAGCGCGGCGACGACGTCCTCGAGCGCCATGACGCCGGCGTCGACGCCGCCGCGGCGGCGGACGGCGACGCTGCGGGCCTCGGCCTCGCGGCCACCGAGCACGAGCATGACCGGCACCTTCGCGACCTCGGCGTCGTGGATCTTGCGCCCGACCTTCTCCTCGCGCGCGTCCAGGTCGGCCCGCAGGCCCGCCGCGCGGAGCGTCGCGACGACGTCGTCGGCGTAGTCGCGCAGCTCGCCCGAGAGCGGCAGGACGGCGACCTGCACCGGCGCGAGCCAGAGCGGGAAGGCGCCGGCGAAGTGCTCGATGAGGATGCCGATGAAGCGCTCGAACGAGCCGAAGAGCGCGCGGTGGATCATGAACGGGCGCTCGAGCTGATCCTCGCTCGTCGTGTAGGTCGCGTCGAGCCGCTGCGGCATCCAGCCGTCGAGCTGGATCGTGCCGACCTGCCAGCTGCGCCCGATCGAGTCGGTCATGTGGAGGTCGATCTTGGGCGCGTAGAACGCGCCGTCGCCCGGGTTCTCGGCGAATGCCCAGCCGGCCGTCGTGAGCGCGGAGGCGAGCGCGGCCTCCATGCGGTCCCACTCCTCCTCGCTGCCGAGGCGCTTCTCGGGGCGCGTCGAGAGCTCGGCGCGGACGTCGAGGCCGAACGTGTCGTAGATGACCTTCGCGAGGTCGAGGCAGCCCACGACCTCCTCCTCGACCTGGTCCCAGCGGCAGAAGATGTGCGCGTCGTCCTGCGTGATGTGGCGCACGCGCAGCAGGCCGTGCATCGAGCCCGAGTCCTCGTTGCGGTGCACGAGGCCCTGCTCGGCGAGCCGCAGCGGCAGATCGCGGTAGGAGTGGCGCCTGTGGTTGTAGATCTCGACGTGCCCTGGGCAGTTCATCGGCTTGAGCCCGAACTGGCGCCCCTCGACCTGCTCGGTCAGGAACATCTTGTCGCGGTAGTTGTCCCAGTGGCCGGAGCGCTTCCAGAGCTCGGTGCCGAAGAGGATCGGCGTCCTGACCTCCTCGTAGCCGCGGCTCGCGTTGAGCTCGCGCCAGAGCCGGCCGAGCTCGTTGAACAGCACCATCCCGCGCGGGTGCCAGAACGGCGAGCCGGGCGACGTCTCGCTGAGGTGGAAGAGGTCGAGCTCGCGGCCGAGGCGCCGGTGATCGCGCCGGCGCGCCTCCTCGATGCGCTCGAGGTGCGCGTCGAGCTCGGCCTGCTCGAAGAACGCCGTCCCGTAGATGCGCGTCAGCATCTGCTTGTCGGAGTCGCCGCGCCAGTACGCGCCCGCGAGCGACGTCAGCTTGAAGGCCTTGATCGGCTTCGTCGACTGCAGGTGCGGGCCGCGGCAGAGGTCGGTGAACCCGTCCTGCTCGTAGAGCGTCACCTCCTCGCCCTCCGGTAGGCCCTGCGCGATCTCGACCTTGTAGGCCTCGCCCCCGGCGACGAAGCGCTCGATCGCCTCCTCGCGCGTCACGACGACCCGCTCGTAGGCGTGCGGGCCGCTCTTGAGGATGCGGCGCATCTCGTCCTCGATGTGCGCGAGGTCGGCCTCGCCGGGCGGCTCGGCGAACTCGAAGTCGTAGTAGAAGCCGTCCTCGATGGCAGGCCCGATGGCGACCTTCGTGCCCGGCCAGAGGCGCTGCACGGCCTCGGCCATGAGGTGCGCCGTGGAGTGCCGCAGCACGGGCAGCGCGTCGGCGTCGCCGACGCGCAGGATGCGCAGGTGCGAGCCCTCGGGCAACGGCAGGCGCAGGTCGCGCAGCTGGCCGTCGACCTCGACGGCCGCCGTCGCGTCGGCCAGCCGGGGGCCGATGGCGCGCGCGGCGTCGAGGCCGCTGGCGCCGTCGGGGAGCTCGAGCTGATTGCCGTCGGGGAGGATCGCCGTGGTCACGGGGTAAGTGTAGGTATTGGAGTGAAAGCGCCTGCTACCTTGCCTCCATGCCGCATCCGGATGAGCTCAAGGCGCGCATCGAGGCGCACCTCCCCGGGTCGCAGGCCGTCGTCAGCGACTTCAACGCCGGCACGGGCGACCACTTCGAGGCCCACGTCGGTGCGCCTCAGTTCACGGGCCTGCCCCTCCTGCAGCAGCACAAGCTCGTCTACGCAGCCGTGCAGGACTGGCTCGACGACGGCAGGATCCACGCCCTCTCGATCAAGACCGTCGCAACCGGCGGCGAGGAGCAGTGATGGAAGCTTCGATCATCAGCGAGCAGGAAATCGCCGGCGCGCTCGACAAGGCGATCAGCGAGAACCGCGTCATGCTGTTCATGAAGGGCACGCCCGAGCGGCCGATGTGCGGCTTCTCGATGCGCGTCACGCAGGCGCTGCGCGACGTCGACGCCGACTTCGCGGCGATGGACATCCTGCCCGACCCGCGCATCCGCCAGGTGCTCTCGGCGCGCTCCGGCTGGCCCACGATCCCGCAGCTCTTCATCGACGGCGAGCTCGTCGGCGGCTGCGACATCGTCATGGAGCTGCACGAGTCGGGCGAGCTGGCGCAGATCGTCAAGCCCGCAGCCGCGTAGACGGCGCGACATCCCGCCGCCGGTGTCCCGCCGTCCCCGCATCGGGCTGACGCTCTCGCTCGACGATCCCAACGTGCACCACGTGAGCGAGCGCGTGCGCGAGGTCATGGAGGCCGAGGGCGCGACCGTGATCGTGATCCCGCACTCGCCCGACCCCGAGAGCTGGCAGGACGCCTACGGGCTCGTCGACGCGGTCGTGATGATGGGCGGGCCCGACGTCGCGGCGGAGGCCTACGGCGCGACGCCGCACCCGCTCACGGCGCCCGGGACGGACGGCCACGACATCACGGAGCTCGGGCTGGCGCGCGCGTGCCTGCGCGACGGCAAGCCGGTGCTCGGCATCTGCCGCGGCAGCCAGGTGCTGAACGTCGCCGCGGGCGGCACGCTCGTCCAGGACGTGCCGTCGACCGGCACGCAGCTCGCGCACAGCGGCGAGTGGGCGCGCGTGATCGAGGAGCCGACGAGGCACGAGATCGACGTGCTCGAGGGCACGCGCCTCGCCGGCTGGATCGGCGCCGGCCGCCAGAGCGTCAACTCCTACCACCACCAGGCCGTGGAGCGCGTGGGCGACGGACTGCGCGCATCGGCCGTCGCGCCCGACGGCACGATCGAGGCCACCGAGTCGACGAACGGCGCCTTCGCCGTCGGCCTGCAGTGGCACAACGAGTTCCACATGCGCGACGACGCGCGCTTCGCGCGCCCGCTGCAGGCGCTCGTCGAGGCGGCGCGGAGCGAGTAGCCCGCCCGCGCGGTGCACGCGGCGTGGCCGCGCGCACCGCGATCGGCGGAGTGCCTAGACCTCCTGGAACTTGAGCCAGGCGCCGTAGCCCAGCGCGAGCGAGGCGAGCAGGGCGAGGTAGAGGCCCCAGGCCCAGCTCACGTGATCCGGCGTGTCGACGAAGCGCCAGAGCACGAACAGGATTCCGAGCGCGGCGTCGCCCAGGAGCAACATCGGCGCCGGCACGGGCAGCTGCGAGATGTCGATCTTCATGTGGTCGACGACGACGAGGATGATCGCGATCAGCGCGACCAAGAAGACGAGCTTGCCGAGCGCACCGGTGTCCCAGCCGCTGGCCGAGACGGAGAACCCGGCGACCGAGACCTTCCACCAGCTGAAGAACGTCGAGAGCAGCAGCACCACTGCCCCGCCGCCGGCGATCCAGGTCGAGCGCTTGACCTGACTCGCGTCGAACCCTTGCGTACTCATGCGACCCCCATCGTTGCCCTCGATTGCCCGCGTGCACACGCGCAGCGGCGAGCGTATCTCACGGAGTAGCACGCATGAGAGCCGCCGCCTCCCCCGCTCGGCGCACGCGGCGGGCGCGCGGCAGCTACCGTACGCGCCGTGAGCACGGGCCCCTCGCTGCGCGCGCAATTCTACGCGACCCGGCCGATCAGCCGCGACAACCTCGTGCCCGAGGATCCCTCGCTGGGCCTGGTGGCGTTCTCGAGCCCCAACGACCCCGAGCCCTCGCTGCGCATCGAGGGCGGCCGCATCGTCGAGCTCGACGGCAAGGCCGAGGCCGATTTCGACCTGCTCGACGAGTTCATCGCCCGGCGCGGCATCGATCTGACGGTCGCCGAGGAGGCGATGGCGCTCGACGAGGTCGCGTTCGCGCGCATGCTCGTGGACGGCACGACGCCGCGCGCCGAGGTCACGCGGCTGACCGCGGGCATGACCCCGGGCCGCCTCGCGCGCGTGCTCGCGCTGCTCGCGCCCGTGGAGCTGCTCTCGGCGATGCAGAAGATGCGCGTGCGCCGCACGCCCTCGATCCAGGCCCACGTGACCAATCGCGTCGACCACCCGCTGCTGCTCGCGGCCGACGCCGCGAGCGCCGTCGCGCTCGGCTTCCGCGAGCTCGAGACGACCGTGCCGCTGCTGCGCGACGCGCCGCTGAACGCCGTCGCGCTGCTCGTCGGCGGCCAGGTGCCGGCGGCCGGCGCGCTCACGCAGTGCGCGGTCGAGGAGCGCCTCGAGCTCGAGCTCGGCATGCGCGGCCTCACGACCTACGCCGAGACGGTCTCGGTCTACGGCACGGAGCAGGTCTTCGTCGACGGCGACGACACCCCGTGGTCGAAGGCGTTCCTGGCCTCCTGCTACGCCTCGCGCGGACTCAAGATGCGCTTCACCTCGGGCTCGGGCTCCGAGGCCCTGATGGGCGCGACCGAGGGCTGCTCGATGCTCTACCTCGAGGCGCGCTGCCTCGCCGTGACGCGCGCGGCCGGGTCGCAGGGCACCCAGAACGGCGGCATCGACGGCGTCAACGTCACCGGCTCGGTGCCCGACGGCATGCGCGAGGTGATCGCCGAGAACCTGCTCGCGATGATGCACGACCTCGAGTCGTGCACGGGCAACGACACGCTGATGTCGTCCTCCGACATCCGCCGCACCGCGCACACGCTGCCGCTGCTGCTCGCGGGCTCCGACTTCCTCTTCTCGGGCTTCGGCTCGATCCCGGCCTACGACAACGCGTTCGGGCCCTCGAACTTCAACGCCGAGGACATCGACGACTACCTCGTCGTGCAGCGCGACTGGGGCTTCGAGGGCGTGCTGCGCCCGCAGTCGGACGCCGAGCTGCTGCCGCTGCGACGGCGCGCCGTCGCAGCGCTGCGGGCCGTGCTCGACGAGCTCGACCTCGCGCGCTTCAGCGACGAGGACGCCGAGGCCTGCGTGCAGGCGCACGGCTCGCTCGACGTCCCGGCGCTCGACCCGCACCTCGTGCCGGACGCCGCCGACGCGCTCATGCAGCGCGGCCTGACCGCGCTCGACGTCGTGCGCGCGCTCGCGAGCCGCGGCTTCGAGGTCGAGGCCGGGCGCGTGCTCGAGATGCTGCGCCAGCGGCTCTACGGCGACTACCTGCAGACCTCCGCGATCTTCACCGAGGACATGCGCGTGCTCTCCGCGCTGTCCGATCCGAACGACTACGCCGGGCCGGGCACGGGCTATCGCATGAGCGCCGCGCGCAAGGCCGAGACGGCCGCCGTGCGGCAGGTCTGGGCGCCCGCCACGCTCGTCGCCGAGCAGAACGCGCACGAGGGCTGCCTGGCGCTCACGGCCATCGGCGCGCCGGCGCGCGGGACGCGCCCCGACGAGGTCGTCGTCGGCCTCTCCCCCGCGTTCGCGCACACGATCTGGCTCTCGCTCTCGGGTCTCACGGTCGCCGAGGTGCTGCGCCAGGTGCTGGCCGGGATCGAGGAGGAGGGCGCCTCGGCGCGGCTCGTGCAGGTGCGCCGCACGCTCGACGTCGGCGCCATCGGCTCGACTGCCTCGCGGCTCGCCGGGTCCGGCATCGGGATCGGCCTGCAGGCCAAGGGCACGGCCCTGATCCACCGCTCCGACCTCCCGCCGCTCGGCAACCTGGAGCTGTTCTCGATCGCCCCGCGCGTGACGCGCGAGCTCTACCGGGGACTCGGGCGGAACGCCGCGCGCTACGCCCGCAGCGCCGAGCCCGAGCCGCTCTTCCTGGCCGAGTCGAGCGAGCCGCTCGGGCCGAACTACCACGCGCGCGTCGTAGCGCTCGTGGCGCTCGAGCGGCGCAGCGTCGTGGCCGCCGATCCGGTCGAGATGGAGGCGGCGTGGCGGAGCTGAGGCCCACCTACCCGCTGGCCGAG
The DNA here is from genome assembly GCA_036502805.1 of Gaiellales bacterium. Lineage (GTDB taxonomy): Bacteria > Actinomycetota > Thermoleophilia > Gaiellales > JALYLC01 > JALYLC01. The sequence continues at coordinate 7,596 of DASXXY010000399.1, forward strand.
AGCGGACCGGGCGAGGCCCGCACCTCGAGCGGCCGCCAGGTCTCCGAGATCACGCTCGACGCCGTCGCGCGCGGCGAGCTGACGCCGGGCGACATCCGCATCAGTCCCGAGGTGCTGCGGCAGCAGGCCGACTTCGCGCAGGCGGGCGGCAACCCGCAGCTGGCCGACAACCTGCGGCGCGGCGCCGAGCTCGTCGCCTTCTCGGACGAGGAGCTGCTCGAGCTCTACGAGTCGCTGCGGCCCGGGCGCGCGAGCGCCGCCGAGCTGGACGGCCTCGCGGACCGCCTCGAGGCGGGCGCGGCCGTGCTCTGCGCCGCGCTCGTGCGCGAGGCGCGCGCGGCCTACGTGCGGCGCGGCCTGACGGCCTAGTGCGCCGTCCCGGGAGCCGCCCGATCGACGTGCTCCGCTCCTGCAGGGAGCGCTGAGGGCTCGTGCTGGTCGGCGGCGTCGATGTCGGCAACTCCACGACGGAGCTCGCGGTCGCCCGGCTGACGCCCGGCGCCGCGCCCGACTTCCTCGGCGTCTGGCGCGTCGCGACGACCGGCGCCAAGGGCTCGACCGCGTGCGCCGCCGGCGTGGCGGAGCTCGTGGCGCGCGCCGAGCGGCGGCTCGGCGAGCCGCTCCACCGGCTGCTGCTGGCCGAGCTCGATCCGGTCGACACGGGCCTCGTCGAGCTGGGACACCTGGAGGAGCTCGACCTCGCCCGCAACGCCGTCGTGCGCCCCGTCAGCGAGACGCCGTCGGGAGCCGGCGCCGTCGGCGGCCGGCTGCGCCGCCTCGCCGAGCTCACGGGCGAGCCCGCCGCCGGGCCGGTGCTCGCGATCGTGCTCGACGAGGACTTCGAAGACGCGGCGGCGGCGTTGCGCGCGGCGCGCGAGCGCGGGCATCGCATCGCGGGCGTGATCGTGCAGGGCGACGACGCCGTGCTGATCGGCAACCGCTTCGACCGTGCCGTCCCGATCGTGGACGAGGTGCCGGACGCGGCGATCCTGCCGAGCGGCGCGCCGGCGGCGATCGAGGTTGCCGTCGCGGGCGCGAGCGTGAGCGAGCTCTCCGACCCGCTGCGGCTCGCCGACCTGCTCGGCCTCGGCCCCGACGAGGCGCGTGCCGCGCGGCATGCCGCGCGCGCCGTCGCCGGCAGGCGCACGGCGCTCGTCGTGCGCGAGGCGGGCACGGCGGGGCCGGCCGCAGAGCAGGTCGACACGACCGTGCGCCTGCTCTTCGCCGACGGCACGGGCGGCGTGCTCGACGAGCGCGAGGCGCCGCCGCCACCGGGGCTCGTGACGGCGCTGCGCGGCGCCGCGGGTGCGCACGAGGGCGTGCTGGACGCATTCTGGTGCCGGCTGCCGGAGCCGCCCGAGGATCCGGGCCTGCGCCGCCGGCTGCAGCGCCGGCGGGCGCTCGCGCTCGCCGTGCTCGCGCGCGGCGACTCGAGCGGCCTCCTGGACGTGCTCGCGGGGCGCACACCGGGTGGGGCGCTCGTCGTCTGCGCCGAGTCGTCGGCCGCGGTGCTGGGCGCCGGGACGACGCCGCGCGCGGGCACGACGCCGTTCGTGATCGACATCGGCGGCGGCACCGTCGACCTGCACCGCGAGGGCCGGGCCGTCGTGACCGCAGGCGCGGGCGAGCTCGTGACGCGCATCTGCCAGGGCCTGCTGGGCGTCGGCCGCGACAGCGCGGAGCGCGCCAAGCGCCACCGCTCGGCGCGCGTCGAGACGCCCTTCGTGCTGCATCACGAGGACGGCACGCGCAGCTTCCTGGGCGAGCCCGCGCCGCCGGACGCGCTCGCGCGCCTCTGCGTGCTGGCCGGCGCGCAGCCCGAGCCGCTCGCGAGCACGCTCGCGCCCGAGGTCTGGGGCGGCCTGCGGCACAGCGCCAAGCAGGCGGTGATCGGGCGCAACGTGCGCCGAGCCGTCGATGCCGCCGGGGGCGTGCCGCGCGGCGAGCTGGTGACGCTCGTAGGCGGTTGCGCGAGCGACCCCGAGGTGATCGAGGCGGTCGCGGCCGAGCTCGGCGAC
>DASXXY010000400.1:0-6672 GCA_036502805.1 Gaiellales bacterium
GCTGGGCGGCTCGCGGCGGCGGGCCGTGGTGCCCGCACCGCCGTTGCCGGCCGCCTCCCACCCCGGCAGCCGGACCCGCTAGCGCCAGGTGACGCAAAGACGCTGCAACACGGGGGTCTGGCCCGCAACGTGCGGGTCAGACCCCCGTGTTGCGCAGGCGCCGCCGCTTGACGTCGGAACCCGGGCGCGCGCCTAGACTGCAGCGCAATGCGGCGCTACAACGTCACCACGTTCGGCTGCCAGATGAACGTCCACGACTCGGAGCGCATGAAGGGGCTGCTGGAGTCGCTCGGGCTCGGCGAGGCGACGTCGCCCGAGGAGGCCGACGTGCTCGTCTTCAACACGTGCACGATCCGCGAGAAGGCCGACGAGCGCTTCCACTCGCGGCTCATGGACGCGCGCATGGCGAAGCTCCGCGACCCGTCCAAGGTCATCGTCGTCGGCGGCTGCTGGTCGGAGTCGGTCAAGGACGAGCTGTTCGAGCTCTACCCGTTCGTCGACCTCGCCTACGGGCCGGGCAACATCTCGCGTCTGGGCGAGTTCATCCAGGCCGGGGGAGACGTCCCGCGCGGGCACTTCTCCACGTTCGACGAGTTCTCGGGCGACCTCCCGATGCGCCGCGAGCGGCCCTTCCAGGCCTGGCTGCAGATCTCGCAGGGCTGCAACTCGACCTGCTCGTACTGCATCGTGCCGTCCGTGCGCGGACGCGAGCAGTCGCGCCCGGCGGCGCAGCTCGTGGCCGAGGCCGAGCGCTTCGCGGCCGAGGGCGTGCGCGAGCTGACGCTGCTGGGCCAGAACGTCAACTCCTGGGGCCGCGACCTCCCGGCCGCCGAGCGCAGCGGGTTCGGCGAGCTGCTGCGGAGCCTCGACGCGGTGCCCGGCATCGAGCGCATCCGCTACACGAGCCCGCACCCGAAGGACATGCGCGACGACGTCATCGCCGCGCACCGCGAGTGCGCCTCGGTCTGCGAGCACGTGCACCTGCCGCTGCAGTCGGGCTCGACGCGGATCCTCAAGGCGATGCGGCGTACGTACTCGCGCGAGCGCTTCGTCACGCTCGCCCAGAGGCTGCGCGAGGACGTGCCCGGCGTCGCGCTGACGACCGACATCATCGTCGGCTTCCCGAGCGAGACGGAGGCCGAGTTCGCCGAGACGCTGGCCGTCTGCGAGGAGGTCTCGTTCGACCACGCGTTCACGTTCATCTACTCGCCCCGCCGCGGGACGGACGCTGCGCGCATGCAGCAGCAGGTCGCCGAAGACGTCAAGCGCGAGCGGCTCGAGCGCCTCGTCGAGGTCATCCAGCGCCACGCCCGCGCGCGCAACCAGCAGCTGCTCGGCACGCTCCAGGAGGTGCTCGTGGAGGGCCCCTCGCGCACCGACGCCGACGTCCTGCGGGGCAAGACGCGCACGAACAAGACGGTGCTCCTGGGCGACGCCGAGCCGGGCGAGATCGTGACCGTGCGCATCGAGGCCGCGACCTCGCAGACGCTGCGCGGCGTGCGCGAGCGCGTCCCCGCGACCGTCTGACGCGACGCGATGATCGTCGGCATCTTCGGCGCCACGGCGTCGGGCAAGTCGTCGCTCGCGCTGGCGCTCGCGCGACGGGTGCCGAGCGAGATCGTGAGCGTCGACTCGATGCAGGTCTATGCGGGCGTCGAGACGCTCACGAACCAGCCGACGGCGGCCGAGCGCGACGCGGTGCCGCACCACCTCGTCGGCTACCTCCCGCTCACGGAGGCGAGCTCGGTCGGCGCGCACGCGCCGCGCGCGCACGTCGCGATCGACGCGGCGGCCGGGCGCGGCGCGCTGCCGCTCGTGGTCGGCGGGACAGGGCTCTACCTGCGCGCCGCGCTGACCGATCTCGCGCTGCCACCCGCCGTGCCGCCGGAGCGGCGCGAGCATTGGGACGGCGTCTACGACGAGCTCGGCGGCGAGGGCGCGCTGGCGGAGCTCGCGACGCGCGATCCGCGTGCGGCCGCGCGCCTGCACGCGAATGACCGCCGCCGCGTCGTCCGCGCGCTGGAGCTCGCCGAGCAGGGCGCGAGCCTGACCCCCGAGCACGACCGCCTGTGGGGCGACGGGCTGCGGCGGCCGGCGCTCGTCGCCGTCCTGACCTGGCCGCGCGACGCGCTGCGGACGCGCATCGCGGAGCGCACCGCGGCGATGCTCGCCGGCGGCGCCGTCGACGAGGTGCGCGCGCTGCGCGCGAGTGGCGCCGAGCCGTCCGTGACGGCCGCGCGGATCCTCGGCCTGGAGCAGATCGGGGCGCACCTCGACGGACGCGCGACGGCGGCCGAGGCGGGCGCGGAGATCGCGTTGCGCACCGGACAGTACGCGCGGAGGCAGGAGACGTGGGCGCGTAGGATTCCCGGGGCCATCGAGCTCCCCGGCGAGGCCGGCCCGGAGCGCAACGCCGACCGCCTGCTGGAGCTGATCCGTTGACGTCCGACCCCGAGGCACTCGCGCGGCTCGCGTTCGAGCTCGTCGCCGTCCCGAGCGTGACCGGCGACGAGGCGGCGCTCGCCGACCTCGTCGAGGCGCGCATCCGCGCGCTGCCGAACGTCGCCCTGGAGCGGCTCGGCAACTCGCTGGTCGCGCGCGTGGGGGAGCGCGGCGACGCCGTCGCCCTCGTCGGCCATCTCGACACCGTGCCGCCGTGGGAGGGCCATGCGGCGGCGCTCGAGGGCACGCGCGTGATCGGGCGGGGCGCGGCCGACATGAAGGGCGGCGACGCGGCGATCCTGGCGGTGCTCGAGCGCTGCGCGCACGCGGGCTCCGCCGTCGTGTGCGTGTTCTACGACCGTGAGGAGGGCCCGAACCGCGAGAACGGCATCCACGCGGTGCTGGCCGACTCGCAGCTGCTCGGCCGCCCGGCGTTCGCGTTCGTCGGCGAGCCCACCGGCTGCGACGTGCACGCGGGCTGCGTCGGCGTCGTCAACGCCGACCTCGTGTTCCACGGCCGCACGGCCCACAGCGCGCGGCCCTGGGAGGGCGACAGCGCGATCCTGCGCGCCGTGCCGTTCCTGGAGCGCGCGGCACGCACTGCGCACCGGCCGGTCGAGGTCGAGGGGCTGACCTTCCACGACACGCTCTGCATCACGCAGATCCACGGCGGCGTCGCGCGCAACGTCGTGCCCGACCGCGTCGAGCTGGCGCTCAACGTGCGCTTCGCGCCCGGTCGCGAGGCCGCCGCGGCGCGCGCCGAGATCGAGCAGCTCGTGGCCGGCGAGGGCGAGCTGGCGTGGCTCGACGAGAGCCCGGCCGCATCGCCGGCGCTGTCGGAGCCACTGCTCGCGCGCTTCATCGCCGAGACCGGCGTGCGCGTGCTGCCGAAGCAGGCCTGGACGGACGTCGCGTCGCTGCAGGCGCACGGCATCCCCGCCGTCAACTACGGGCCGGGCGAGGCGCACCAGGCGCACCAGCCGGGCGAGTGGGTCGACGGCGAGGCGATCGCGAAGGTCGCGACGACGCTCGCCCGCTTCCTGCAGCCCTAGGCATGGCTACGGTGTCGGCCATGCGCATCGCGAAGTGGCAGGCGCTCGGGAATCACTTCCTGACCTGCGAGGAGCCGCCCTGGCCGATCACGCCGGCGCGCGCCCGGCTGCTCTGCGATGTGGCGCTCGGCCTCGGCGCCGACGGCGTGCTCGAGCTGACGCTCGGCGACGACGGCGTGACCGTCGTCGTGCATAACCGCGACGGCTCGATCGCCGAGGTCTCGGGCAACGGCACGCGCATCGCCGCCGCCTACGCCGCCGGGCGGCTCGGCCGCCGCGAGCTGAAGGTGCGCACGGGCGCGGGCGAGGGCGACGCGACGGTGCTGCCGGACGGCCGCATCGCGGTGCGGCTCGGCCGTGCCGAGCTGAGCGGCCCGCAGGAGGATCTCAGCGCCGCCGACCCGGGCGTCGACTACCGCTTCGTCTCGGTCGGCAACCCGCACGCCGTGCTGACCGTGGCCGACCCGGACGCGTTCCCGCTCGCGCACGAGGGCCCGCGCATCGAGCTGCATCCGCGCTTCCCCGAGCGCACGAATGTCGAGGCGATCGTCGTCGTCGACCCGCACCGCGTGCGCATGCGCGTCTGGGAGCGCGGCGTCGGCGAGACCCAGGCGTGCGGCTCGGGCGCCTGCGCGACGGCCGTCGCGGCGATCGTCGACGGCGGCTGCGCATCGCCCGTGACGGTCGAGATGCCGGGCGGCAGCGTCGTGGTGGGCGTCGACGCCGAGCTCGGCCTGACGCTCACCGGCACCGCCGAGCGCGTGTACGCGGCCGAGCTCGACGCGGCCCTGCTGGCGCGCCTCGAGCAGGCCGCGTGATGCGCGGCTCGAGCCGCCTCGACGGCGTTCCCGAGTACCTCTCGACGCGCCTCATGCGGACGGTCGCCGAGGCGCGTGCTCGCGGCGTCGACGTGATCTCGCTCGGGATCGGCGATCCGGACACGCCGCCGCCGCTCGACCTGCGCGAGGAGATCGGCGCGCAGGCGCTGCACGACGCGCTGCACGTCTATCCGACGAACCACGGCATCGCGCCGCTGCGCGAGGCGGTCGCGGCCCACTACCGCACGCGCTTCGGGGTCGAGCTCGACCCCGAGCGCGAGGTCCTGCCGTTGCTCGGCGCCAAGGAAGGCCTTGCGCACCTCTGCCTCGCGCAGATCGACCCGGGGGACGTCGCGCTCGTCGCCGATCCCGGCTACCCGGTCTACTACGGCGGCCCCGCGATCGCGGGCGGCCAGGCGATCGGCCTCCCGCTGCGCGCCGAGCACGGCTTCCTGCCCGAGCTCGACGCGATCGGCGACGACGTCGCGAGGCGCGCGAACCTGCTGATCTGCGGCTATCCGAACAACCCGACGGGCGCCGTCGCCGACGTCGCGTTCTTCGAGCGCCTGGCGGCGTGGGGGACGCGGCACGGCGTCGCGATCTGCCACGACAACGCCTACGCCGAGCTGACCTACGACGGCGTCGTCGCGCCGAGCTTCCTCGCCGCGCCCGGGGCGCGCGAGGCCGGCATCGAGATCTACTCGCTCTCGAAGTCGCTCTCGATGCCCGGCTGGCGCATCGCGTTCGCCGTCGGCAACGCCGAGCTGATCGGGCGCCTGCGCACGCTCAAGACGAACATCGACTCGGGGATGTGGCTCGCCGAGCAGCACGCGGCGGTGCGCGCGGTCGCGCGGGTGCCGTCGTTCACGGCGGAGCTGCGCGAGCTCTACGGGTGCCGCCGCGACGTGCTCTGCGACGGGCTCGAGCGGCTCGGCCTCGAGCACGTGCGGCCGAAGGGCGCGCTCTACGTCTGGGTGCGCGTGCCGGGTGCAGGCGGCTCGGTCGCCTTCGCCGAGCAGCTGCTCGAGCGCGCGGCCGTCGTCGTCGGCCCCGGGGCGGCCTACGGGCCCACGAGCGACGGCTACGTGCGCATGGCCCTCACGGCCCCGGAGGAGCGCCTCGCCGAGGCGCTCGACCGCATCGCCCGCGCGCTCTGAGCCGGCGCGGCCCTAGGCGGCCGCCGAGACGTCGCTCCACTGCGCGTCGATCGCGCGCTGCGCTGCGGCCAGGCTCTCGGCGGCGAGCGGCTTGAGCGCTGCCATCGCGGGCGTCACGTCGGCGAGCGTCAGCTCGGCCGTGATGAAGCGGGGCTCGAGGCCCGTCAGGTGGAGGCCGTGGGGGAGCCACTGCTCGGCGTGATCCCAGCCCTCGCGCGGCGTGCCGGGCGCGTAGCCGCCGCCGCGCGCTGCGAGCACGAGCAGGTCGCGGCCGCCCAGCAGGCCGGCGTGCGTCTCGGCGTCGAGCGAGAGGCCGGGCGCGATCAGGTGGTCGACCCAGGCCTTGACCGTGCTCGGAGCGCCGAAGTTGTAGACGGGGAGGCCGAGCAGGATCGTGTCGGCGTCGACGATCTCGCCGACGAGCGTCTCCGTCAGCGCCCACGACGCGGCCTGGGCGGGCGTGTGCTGCTCGGGCGGCAGCATCCGCGCCGTGCCGCCGGCGGTGTCGAGGTGGGGCAACGGGTTCGCGCCAAGGTCGCGGTAGGTCACGGTGCCGCCCGGATGAGCGGCGAGCCACACGCCCGCGGCGCGCGCCGTCAGCCCGCGGCTGATCGAGCGCTCGCCCTGGATGCTCGAGTCGATGTGCAGGAGGTGCGGCATGTCGTCGACCTTTCATCAATCGTTTGCCAACTACAAACGACGTATAGCACACCGATTATCCGATACGCCAGCGCTACAATGCGCACGTGAGCGGTCTCACCGTCCTCAACCAGGCGCCCCATCGCTCGGCTGCCCTGCTCGTGCAGCTGGCGCGGCGCATGCGCGTGCGCTCCGAGGCGGCGATCGCGCCGCTCGGGCTGCGCGCGCGGCACCTGATCGCGCTGACGGTGCTGCGCGATCAGGACGGCAGCACGCAGGCGGCGCTCGCGACGACGCTGCACGTCGATCGCACGAACCTCGTCGGGCTGCTGAACGAGCTCGAGGAGCAGGGGCTGATCGCCCGCCGCCGCTCGAGCGAGGACCGCCGCCGCCACATCGTCGAGCTGACGGACGCCGGCGCGCACCTGCTCGCGCAGGCCGAGTTCGCGCTCGCGGCGGCCGAGGACGAGGTGCTCGCGGCGCTCGATCGGGAGCAGCGCGAGCAGCTCTACGCGCTGCTGCAGCTGGCGACCGCGGAGTCGGCCGCCGCGTGCGCCGGGGCGG
>DASXXY010000401.1:0-7215 GCA_036502805.1 Gaiellales bacterium
AAGGCGCCGACGCTGCTCTGGCAGAACGCCTCGCAGGGCTCGCCCTACGGGTTCTTCTACGCCAACCTGCACCAGAACGCGCTCATCCCCTCGGGCCAGGACGGCACCGCCACGGGCAACTGGGAGCACTTCTCGGATCCCAGCGCCACGGGCCTCCTGAACCAGTGGAAGAAGTCGCTCAAGCCCGACGTCCAGCACGCGCTGGCGACGAAGGTGCAGGCCGTGTGGCTGAAGACGCTGCCGGTCGTGCCGCTCTTCATCGGCCCGCGCTGGTCGACGTACAGCACGAAGTACTTCCACTGCTTCGCGTCGCCCAAGGACTACTACGGCGACCCGATCTTCACGACGTTCCCCGACAACGTCCTCTCGTTCACGCGGATCTGCCCCGGTGGGCAGTCCGGTCCGTGACGCGGGGTAGCTGAGTCGAACCTCCGAGCCCGGCGGGCGGTGCATGCCACCGCCCGCCGGGCCATACTCGGGAGAACGCCGATGCGCTGGCTCATCCGTCGTAGCTGCTTCTACCTCTTCGCCCTCTGGGTCGCGGTGACGCTGAACTTCCTGCTGCCGCGCCTGATGCCGGGCGATCCCGCCGGCGGCATGCTGGCGCGCCTCAACCCGGCCCAGATCCAGTCCAACCCGGGCATCATCGAGACCTACCGGCGCATGCTCGGCGGCGGCCACGAGTCGCTCCTGCACTCCTACTTCTCGTACCTCGGGCAGATCGCCCGGCTCGACTTCGGGATCTCCACGTCGAACTACCCGACGAACGTCTCCGAGGTCATCGCGCGCACGCTGCCGTACTCGATCTTCCTCGTCGGCGTGGCCTTCATCCTGGCGTTCGCGCTCGGCACGACGATCGGCATGCTCGCGGCCTGGAAGCGCGGCGGCGCCGTCGACAACATCGTCGTCCCCACGCTGCTCTCGCTGAGCGCGTTCCCCGCCTTCTTCACGTCGCTCGTCGCCGTCTACTTCTTCGGCCTCAAGCTCGGCTGGTTCCCGCTCCAGCACGCCTACGACACGGAGCTCACGCCGGGCTTCAACTACGCCTTCCTGGAGAGCGCCTTCCGCCACGCGCAGCTGCCGATCCTGATCATCACGCTCGCCTTCGCAGGCGGCTGGGTGCTCAACATGCGCACCGTGATGATCAACACGATCGAGGAGGACTACGTCGCGATGGCGCAGGCCAAGGGCCTCAGCGACCGCCGCGTGATGACGCGCTACGCCGGCCGCAACGCGATCCTCCCGCCGCTCAACGGCTTCGCGGCGCAGTTCGCGACCGCCGTCGGCGGCCTCGTCTTCATCGAGTTCGTCTTCAGCTACCCGGGCGCCGGCTTCACGCTCCAGCAGGCCGCGCTCGGCAGCGACTACCCGCTCACGCAGGGGCTGCTGCTCGTGTTCGCGGTCTGCGTGATCTTCGCCAACTTCATCATGGACCTGCTCAACCTGGTCCTCGACCCGCGCGTGCGCGCGAGCTAGGCGGAGCGCGTGTCGCAGATGCAGCCGGTCGGCCTGGACGACGGCGCGCCCGGCGCCGCGGTGCCGCTGCCGCTGCAGCAGGCGCCGGGCGCACGCCGCCGCTCGCTGCCCGGGCTGCCGCTCTGGCTCAGCCTGCTGCTGCGCAACCCGAAGTCGTGCATCGGCCTCGTCCTGCTCGCGGCGATGGTGGTGGTCGCGATCTTCGCGCCGCTGATCGCGACCCACGACCCGACCGCGATGTCGCTGCTCGACGCCAAGCAGGCGCCCTCGCTGCACCACTTCTTCGGCACGACCGACCAGGGCACGGACGTCTTCTCGCAGGTCGTGCTCGGCACGCGCAACTCGCTCTTCCTGGGCGCGGCGGCGGCCGGGCTCGCGACGATCCTGGCGGCGAGCCTCGGCATCCTCGCGGCCTACAGCGGCGGCTGGATCGACGACGTCATCAACTTCGCGACGAACGTCTTCCTCGTGATCCCGACGATCCCGCTCCTGATCGTCGCCTCGGCCTACCTCAAGAACCGCGGGTCGAGCTCGATGATCCTGATCCTGGGCCTGACGCTGTGGGCGTTCGAGGCGCGCATCCTGCGCGGGCAGGCGCTCACGCTGCGCAATCGCGACTTCATCCTCGCCGCCAAGGTCGCCGGCGAGCCGACCTGGCGGATCGTGCTCTTCGAGCTGATGCCGAACATGATCAGCCGCATCGCCGCCGCGTTCGTGCTCGTCTTCTACGTCTCGATCCTGACCGCCGCCGGTCTCGAGTTCCTCGGCCTCGGCGATCTCTCGTCCCAGAGCTGGGGCGTGACGCTGTACTGGGCGCAGGTCAACTCGACCGTGCTGCAGGGCGAGTGGTGGCCGTTCCTCTTCCCCGGCCTCGCGCTCGCGCTGACGGTCGTCGCGCTCGTCCTGATCCTGGCGGGCCTGGACGAGGTCAGCAATCCGCGCCTGCGCAAGTCGCACACCCAGCGCGGCGCGCTCGCGGGCCTGCTGCTCGGCAAGGGGCGGGGCCGGTGAGCGCCGTGGCGACGAAGGCGCTGCTCGAGCTCGACGACCTCTCGGTCGACTACGTGCTCGCCGATCGCCGCGTGCGCGCGGTCGACGGCGTCTCGCTGAGCATCGCGCCGGGCGAGATCCTCGGGCTGGCGGGCGAGTCGGGCTGCGGCAAGAGCACGCTCGCGAGCGCCGTCCTGCAGATCCTCAAGCCACCGGCGGAGATCGCGGGCGGCCGCATCCTCTTCCAGGGTCGCGACCTCGCCGCGATGAGCCGGGACGAGCTGCGCCGGGTGCGCTGGCGGCACGTCTCGCTCGTCTTCCAGAGCGCCATGAACGTGCTCAACCCGGTGATGCGCGTGGGCGACCAGTTCGTCGACATGTTCAAGGCCCACGACCGCGTGCGCAAGAGCGACGCGCTCGCGCGCGCCGGCGACCTGCTCGAGCTCGTGGGCATCGAGCGCACGCGCGTGCGCTCCTACCCGCACGAGCTGTCGGGCGGCATGCGCCAGCGCGTCGTGATCGCCATGGCGCTCGCGCTCGAGCCGGAGCTGATCGTGATGGACGAGCCGACGACGGCGCTCGACGTCGTCGTGCAGCGCGAGATCCTGCAGGAGCTCGAGCAGCTCAAGCAGCGGCTCGGCTTCGCCGTCCTCTTCATCACGCACGACCTCTCGCTGCTCGTCGAGTTCAGCGATCGCATCGCGATCATGTACGCGGGCGAGGTCGTCGAGTCGGCCGCCTCGGACGTGCTCTTCCGCAGCGCGCTGCATCCGTACACGAACGGCCTGATGAGCTCGTTTCCGCCCCTGACCGGGCCGATCGTGCCGCTCACGGGCATCGCCGGCGCGCCGCCCGACCTCGCGAAGCCGCCGCCGGGCTGCCGCTTCCATCCGCGCTGCCCGAAGTGCACGGGCCTCGACAGCGCCCTGCACCGTCTCCAGACCTCGGAGCGGCCGCAGCTGCGCGAGGTCGCGCCGGGCCATCATGTCGCCTGCCACCTGGTGGACGGCGCATGAGCACGCTCGAGGTGCAGGGGCTCGGCAAGCGCTTCCCGCTGCGCGGCACGGGCATCCGCCGCGACATGCTCGACGCCGTCTCCGACGTCTCGTTCACGCTCCGCCCCGGCTGCGTGACGGCGCTCGTCGGCGAGAGCGGCAGCGGCAAGAGCACCGTCGCGCGCCTGCTCGCGCGGCTCTACGAGCCGAGCGACGGGACGATCCTCTTCGACGGCGAGGACGTCGGCGGCCAGTGGCGCAGGAAGACGCTGCTCGACTACCGCTCGCGCGTCCAGATGATCTTCCAGGACCCGTTCGCGTCGCTCAACCCGGTCAAGCGCGTCGAGCACCACATCGCCCGGCCGCTGCAGATCCACGGCCGCTGCACACGCGGCCAGGTCGACGCGCGCGTGCGCGAGCTGCTCGCACGCGTGGGCCTCGTGCCGCCGGACGAGATCGCGCAGAAGTACCCTCACCAGCTCTCGGGCGGTCAGCGGCAGCGTGTCGCGATCGCGCGGGCGCTCGCCGTCGAGCCGAGCGTGATCCTGGCCGACGAGCCGATCTCGATGCTCGACGTGTCGATCAGGATCGGCATCCTCAATCTCATCCTCCAGTTGAAGCGGGAGCTCGGAATTGCCTTCCTCTACATCACGCACGACATCGCAAGCGCCCGCTACGTCGCCGACGAGGTGCTCGTGATGTACCGCGGGCGGATCGTCGAGCAGGGCCCGACCGACGCGGTGCTGCTCGACCCGCAGCACGCCTACACGAAGCTCCTGCTCTCGGCCGTGCCGAACCCCGAGAGCGGCCTCCGCCTCGAGCCGCTCGTGCGCGCCGAGCTCGCCGACCAGACCGGCACGCAGCTGCAGGAGTTCCGTCCCGGCCACTACGTGCGGAGGCCCGCATGACGCCCATCGGACTGCAGCTCTACTCGGTGCGCCGTGCCGCCGCCGACGACTTCGAGGCGACGCTGCGCGAGGTCGCGGCGCTCGGCTACGACGGCGTCGAGGTCTTCGACCTGCACGGCCACGCTCCCGAGACGGTCGCCGGCTGGCTGCGCGAGCTGGGGCTCGCCGTGACGTCGCGCCACGCCGGCCTCGACGCGATCGAGAGCGACCTCGACGGGCTCGCCGAGGAGGCCCGGCAGCTCGGCTGGAAGCGGCTCGTGATCAGCTGGGTCGACCCCGCGCAGCTGGACACGGCGATGCTCGCGCGCATCGCGACCGCGGCCTCGGCTGCGGCCGCCCACGGCTTCGAGCTCGGGTACCACAACCACGACGCCGAGGTCGAGCAGGGCTTCCTCGACCGCCTGCCCTCGACCGTCTTCCTCGAGCTCGACGCCGGCTGGACGTGGTGGGCCGGCGAGGATCCCGTGGCCTTCCTCGGCCGCGGCCCGCTCGTCCACATCAAGGACTTCCGCGACCGCGACTCGCGCTCGTACTGCCCGGTCGGCGATGGCGCGATCGACTACGAGCACGTCGTGCCCGCTGCCGTCGGCGCCGGCGTCGAGTGGCTGATCGTGGAGCAGGACGAGCCGGTCGGGAGCGAGATCGAGGATGCGCGCCGCTCGCTCGCCGCGGTCGTCACGATGCTCGGGGAGGTCGCATGAACGTCGGCGTCATCGGCTGCGGCGTGATCAGCCGCGCGTACGTGGAGAACGCCTCGGCGTTCGAGTCCTACGAGATCGTCGCCTGCGCCGACCTCGACCGCGAGCAGGCGGAGGCGCTCGGCAAGGCCGGCGGCCTCGCCGTCGTGGGCGTGGACGAGCTGATCGCCGATCCGTCGATCGACGTGATCCTCAACCTCACGCCGCCACTCGCGCACGTCGCCGTGACGCGCCAGGCGCTCGCGGCCGGCAAGCACGTCTACACCGAGAAGCCGCTCGCGATCCACGAGGCCGAGGCGGGCGCGCTCGCGCGCGAGGCCGAGAGGCTCGGCCTGCGCATCGGCTGCGCGCCCGACATCTTCCTCGGCTCGGCCTACCAGGCCGGCCGTGCCGCGATCGACGACGGCGCGATCGGCGATCCGCTCGCCGTGAGCGCCGCGATGCTCGTCGGCGGCCAGGAGACCTGGCATCCGAATCCCGACATCTTCTACGCCGACGGCGCCGGCCCGCTGTTCGACATGGGGCCGTACTACCTGACCGCGATCGTGGCCCTGCTCGGGCCGATCAGGAGCGTCGCCGGCTTCGCGTCGTCGCGCACGCTCGAGCGCACGATCGAGATCGGCCCGCGCACGGGCGAGCGCTTCACCGCCACGACCCCGACGCACACGACCGCCGCGATGCAGCTCGCGAACGACGTCACCGCGAACCTGGTCGCGAGCTTCGAGGCGCGTGACCAGTACATCTGCGACGTCGCGATCCACGGCAGCGAGGGCGTGCTCGTGCTGCCCGACCCGAACGCCTTCGGCGGCGCCGTGCGCCTCAAGCGCGGCCGCGGGAGCTGGGAGGACGTGCCCTACACCTCGCGCGGGGGCGCGGACGCGCGCGGCATCGGCCTGCACGACATGGTCGAGGCGATCGCGGCCGGCCAGCCGCACCGCGCCTCCGGCGAGCTCGGTGCGCACGTCGTCGAGGTGGCGCGAGGCATCCTCACCTCCGCTGCCGAGGGCCGCATCGTCGCGATCGAGTCGCGCGTCGATCAGCCGCAGCCGCTGCCGGTCGACAGCGTCGCCTGAGCGCTCGAGAGCGAGCCGTCAGGCGCTCAGCCCAGGGCGCTGACGGCCCACGAGCTCGTGCCCATCCAGACGCCGTCGGGCCGGGCGTGCTGCTCGAGCACGGCGCGCAGCTCGGTCTCGATCGAGTTGCGATTGCGCTCGGCGTCCTCGGGCCACTCGCGCAGCAGACCGGCCGCCGGGCCGATCGTGAGCTGGAAGGCGAGCGCCTCGTCGACCGATGCGCCGACCTGGACGACCGCCGTCGTGCGCTCCAGCGCGACGTCGCGGTACCCCGCGGCCGTCAGCGTGCGCGTGACGACGTCGGCGTCGCTGAGCGAGAACGGCCCCGGGCCCGGGACGGGCACGGAGGCCTCGGCCGGCAGGTGCCGCTGCACGACCGCGCGCGCGAACGCGAGCCACGGGTTGTCCTCGATCGGCGCCCACACGACCATCAGCAGCCGGCCGCCCGGTGCGAGCGCGGAGCGGATGTTGCGCATGCCGGCCACGGGGTCGGCGAAGAACATCGTCCCGAAGCGCGCGAACGCGAGCCCGAACTCCGGCTCGAACGCGGCCGTCTGGGCGTCGGCGAGCTCGAAGGCGGCGTTCGTCACGCCTGCCGCGCGCGCATCCGCGCGCGCCACCTCGAGGAAGCGCCGGCAGCAGTCGGTGCCGACCGCGGATCCGCCGGGCCCGACGAGGCCGGCGAGCTGCAGCGTCGTCTCGCCGAAGCCGCAGCCGACGTCGAGCACGCGCATCCCCGGCTCCGGCCCGTTGCGCTCGAGCGGGCGCCGGCTGTGCACGTCGCTGGCGCCGACGAAGACGTGGCGGAAGCGCTCGAACTTCGCCGCGAGGACGTCGTTCCAGTACTCGATCGTGTCTGCGTTGGGCGATGCCGGGGCGCTCATGCGACCAGCCTATCCTCGGCGCTTGCTCAGGCCGTGCGCGGGCCGAAGCGCACGGCGTTGCGCTCGCGCGCGCGCTCGATCTCGCGCTCGCGGCTGCGCGGCGGCGCGGTCGTCACGAGCTCGCCGAGCAGCCGCTCGGAGACGTCGGTGACGGCCCGCACGGCGCGCGCGAACGCCTCCTCGTTGGCCTT